>CAZGLU010000421.1:0-3913 GCA_964526095.1 uncultured Anaerolineaceae bacterium
CTCCGCGTTGCTGATCGTGACCTCGCCGCGCGCCAGCTCCTCCCAGCGGTGGCAGCGGACGAGGCGGCCCGGCTCCGGGGCTTCCAGCGGCGGCTTGGTGCGGCAGATCTCGATGGCGAGCGGGCAGCGTGGGGCGTAGACGCAGCCCTGCGGTTGGTCCAGCAGCGAGGGCGGGCGCCCGGCGATGGTTTGCAGCGCGGCCTGGCGCTTGGTCTGCCCCAGGCGCGGGACGCTGTTCAGCAGGCCGATGGTGTAGGGGTGGCGCGGCGTGCGGAACAATTCCTCAACGGATGCGTCCTCCATGATCTCACCGGCGTACAGCACCACGACGCGCTCGCATAACTGCGCCACGACGCCGAGGTTGTGCGTGATGTAAAGCGCGCCCGCGCCCTCGCCGGTGATCAGGTCGCGCACCAGGTCGAGGATGGTGGCCTCGGTCGTGACGTCCAGGGCGGTCGTCGGCTCGTCCAGGATCAGGAGGTCGGGCGAGGTGGCGAGCGCCATCGCGATCAGGACGCGCTGCTGCATGCCGCCGCTCAACTCGTGCGGGTAGCGGTTCAGCAGGGAGGCCGGGTCCGCCAGATCGACGCGCTCGAACATCTCCACGACTCGCGCGCGCGCCGCGCGGCGATCCAGGCCGAGCTGGTGACGCAACAGCTCCGCAACTTGCTCCCCGACGCGGATCGACGGGTTCAGGGCGGTGCCGGGGTTCTGCGGCACAAGGTTCATGCGCGCGCCCCAGATGCGCCGCATCGCACGGTGCGGCTTGTCCGACAGGTCCTCGCCGCGCAATTCCATGCGGCTGCCCGGCTCCAGGCGGCCGTTGGCGGGCAGGTAGCGCATGATCCCGGCGGCGACCGTCGATTTGCCGGAACCGGACTCCCCGACGACGCCGTAGATCTGGCGGGGGCGCACCTCCACATGAAAGTCGCGCACGGCCTGGATCCAGCGGCGGCCCACCTTGTAGCTGATGGTGAGGTCCTCGACGCGCAGGACGGGGGCGGTGGATGGCGACATGGCTAACCGCTCCTTTGCACGGCGCGGCGGATGCCGTCCGACATGAGGTTGACGCCGACGACGAGCACGGCGATCGCCAGGGCGGGGTACTCCAACGCCCAGGGTGTCAGGTTGTACAGGCCGCCGCGATTCTCGTTGACCATGAGGCCCCAGTCCGGGGACGGCGGGCGGGCGGCGACGCCGAGGAAGCCGAGCGAGGCGACGAGGAAGATCGCGTACGAGAAGCGCAGGGACGCCTCGACGACGAGCGCGGGCACGACCGACGGGAAGATCTCGCGGAAGATGATGTACAGGCGGCCCTCGCCGCCGATCTGCGCTGCCTCGACAAACTCACGAGACTTGATCTCCAACGTGCTGCTGCGCACGACGCGGGCCACGATCGGTATGTAGACGAGCGCGATCACGAGCAGCACGCTGTTGTCCACCAGGACGGCCTGCCAGCTACCGCGCTGAAACTCCAGGTTGCGCACGATGCCGAGGATCACCAGCGCGATCAGCAGTGCGGGCAGGGCGAGCAGGGCGTCGATCAGGCGGCTGGCGATCTCGTCCACCAGCCCGCCCTGGTAGCCGATGAACAGGCCGAGGAACGTGCCGACGACGACCGCGATCAGCGTGCCGAAACCGGCGGTGCGGAAGATGCTGGACGTGCCGAGGATGACGCGGCTGAACACGTCGCGGCCCAGGTAGTCCGTGCCGAAGGGGTGCCCATCGGTGCCGGGCGCGAGGCGCGGGGCAGCCGACTGGTCGTTGGCGCTGTAGGGTGCGATGGCCGGGCCGAACAGGGCCAACAGGAAAAAGAACAGCACGATCAGCGTCCCGATGGCGGCTTGCGGACTGCGCATCAACTCGCGCACGAAGCGGCTGAGGCCGCGCGTCTGGCGCTGCGCCGCGCCGCCTAACTGCGTCCAACGGCGGGGGCCGGCAAGTGGGTTCGTCATGAATGGACTGCCTTAACCTGTTGCGGGCGCACCGGGCGGGGACCGAGTCGATCCCCGCCCGGAAGCGCGTCATGAGGCAACGGTTGTCTATTGTTGTACGGTAGCCTGGTGGAAGTTCGTGCGGCCGGGGAAGGGAAGGACCTCGACCCCGCCCACGTAGTCACCCATCACGCCGAAGCTCGCGAAGAAGTAGGGGATGATGATCGGGCCGCGTTCGATCAGGATGCGCTGGATCTCGTGGTACGCCTGCACGCGGGCTTCCTCGTCCGCCGTGCTGGCCGCCGTCTCGATCAGATCCTGCAACTCGTCGTCGCAGAAGTGCGCCTCGTTCCAGGCCGCGTCGCAGCGCAGGTAGAGGTCGAGGAACAACTGCGGCGTGGGGCGTGCGCCCCAGGGCGTGATGGCGAGGTCCACCTCCAGCCAACCGCTGTCGGCGTAGTAGAGCGCCTCCTCCTGCGGCTCGATGGTGACGCGGATGCCCGCTTCCTCCCACTGCGCGGCGAGCGCCTGGGCCAGCGCGACGCGGTCCGCCAAGTTGGGCACGTAGAGCGTCATGTCCAGGCCGTCCGGGTAGCCAGCCTCCGCCAACAGGGCGCGGGCCGCCTCCGGATCGCGTGCGGGCAGCGGCGTGTCCTCGCTGTAGTAGGCGGCGAAGACGGGCGCGATGGGGCTGTCCCGCCCGACCGAGCCGAAGCCGAACTGGATGCGGTCGAAGATGGCCTGCCGGTCGGTGGCGAGCTTGAACGCCTGCCGCACACGCTCGTCGCTGCCCGGCTCGCGGTCGGCGCGCAGGCGCACAAGGTCATGGCCGCTGGTCGGCACGGATTGCGCGATCAGGCCGGGGGTGCTCTGCAAGTTGAGGAAGGTGGCGTTGTCCATGCGCAGCACCACATCGACCGTGCCGCCTTGCAGCGCGTTCACGGCGCCCTCAACGCTGTCGAAGTAGATGAACTCCAGTCCCGCGACGGGCGGCGCCCCGGCCCAGTAATCCGGGTTGGCGCGGAAGGTCGCGCGGTCCGGCACGTAGTCCTCCAGGATGAAGGGGCCGGTGCCGTTGAAGGTGGTCCCGATATCCTCCGCGCCGGACTTCAGGATCACGGCGTGGTTGTCGCTGAGGGTGTAGAGGAAGTCCGGGTTCGGCTCGGCCAGGGTGAAGACGAGGGTGTTGCCCTCCCCGGCGGTGATGCTCTCGATGTTGGCGTACAGGCCCGCGGTTGCGCTCTCCGGATCACTGCGGAGCCGCTCGAAGGTCCACAGGATGTCGTCGATGGTGAGGTCGCTGCCGTCGTGGAACTTCGCCCCCTCCACGATCTGAAGGGTGTACGTCAGGGCGTCCTCGCTGACCTCCCACGCGCTCGCCAGGCGCGGGACCAGCTCATAGTTGCTATTGGTATCGATCAGGTAATCGTACACGGCGTTAAGGAAGGCGATCTCCGTGTCGGCGGAGGCGAATAAGGGGTCAAGGGTGGCGGGGGCACCACCCCAGGCCACGCGCAAGATGCCCTCCTGGCGACGTGCGGCGAGCGCCGCTGCTGCGCGGGGATCGCCCGGCAGGCCGGCGAGGTGCCAGGCCGCGGCGGCTACCCCGGCTGTGCCGACTTGCAAGAAGCGGCGGCGTGTGATTGGCGTGCTACCGGGACGCTGAGCAGGCTTTTGGGTCATGTCCATCGGGGTTTCTCCTCAATCTAGCGGACGCCAATGCCAATTATGACAAACAGAGGGCGTTAACACAAAACAATATAGAACATTTTTGCGACTCCTCTGTGAAATCCGTAATAAGCACCTGTTTTGACGCGATCGGGACAGGACCCTGGATTTGTGCCTCTATTAAAACAGCGGGTTACCCAACCGAAGCGGACGGCCCCATCAGTATAAAAGTTGTTAAAGTCGTGTAGTTAGGACTAGCAGATCGGAAGAGCGTCGTTAGGGAAAGAGTGTAGGATAGGGTGTAGATCTCG
>CAZGLU010000422.1:0-3900 GCA_964526095.1 uncultured Anaerolineaceae bacterium
CCATCGACCAGGATGCGCCCGCCCTGAAACTCGTAGAAGCGCGCGATCAGCCGCGCGATGCTCGACTTGCCGGAGCCGGTGTGCCCGACCAGCGCCACCGTTTCCCCGGCGTTGATCGTCAGTGAGAAGTCGCGCAGCACCTGTTCCTTGTCGTTGTAGCTGAAGTCCACGTGCTCAAAGCGGATCTCGCCCGTCAGGCGGTCGAGTTTCCGGTTGTCCGTCTGCACCACCTTCGGGTCGGCGTCGATCAGCGCGAAGACGCGCTCGCCCGCCGCCAGGCCAAGCTGGAACTGGCTCCAGAACGAGGCGATGCTCGTCAGCGGGAACCAGAACATGCCGACGCCCTGGATGAACAGGTACCAGTCACCCGCCGACAGCTCCGCGTTGAAGACCTCCCGCCCGCCGTAGTACACCAGCGCGAAGGTGCCGAACGCGGCGAAGAAGTTCAGGATCGGGAAGATGCTGTTGAACACGTAGCCGGTGCGCAGGTTGATCCTGTACGACTGCCGGTTGACGTCCACGAACTCGTCGTAGATCGCGTGTTCCTGGCGGAACGTCTTCGCCACGCCGATGCCGCTGACCGACTCCTGGATGTGCTGGCTGACCTCCGCCAGCACGCGACGGGACTGCGTCACCGTCTTGCGTGCGATGGTGCGGAAAGCAAGGGCCGCGCCCATGATCGGCGGGGCGAGCAGCAGCGTGATCAGGGTCAGCGTCACGTCCACTGTGAACAGGTAGCCGACCAGCAGCACGATCAGTAGCACCTGGCTGATCAGTTCCATCGTCAGCGTGACGACCTGCGTGAACGCCTGCGTATCGGACGTGACGCGGCTGACGATCTTCCCCGACGCGTGGCTGTCGTAGAACGACAGATCGCGCTTCAGGACCGCGTCGAAGGCGTCATGCCGCATGTTGAGCACCACGTTGCCGACCGCCACCGCCGAGAGCCAGCGCCGCGCGGCATTGAACACCCACGCCAGGACGCCCAGCGCGGTGATGATCCCCGCGATGCGCAGCAGTGTGCCGGTGGACGAATCATCTACGATCTCGTCGATCGCGAACGAGATGTAGATCGGGATGAGCGTGTTCGTGAGCGACTGGAGCACGATCATCACCGCCGCGAGGCTCATCCGCATCAATTCGGGCCGGAAGTAGCCCAGGATGCGGCAGACCAGCTCGCGATCGCTGTAACTGCGGTCGTATTCCTCGGCGTCGAGGCCGTCCATAATGAAGCCCATTGCCGGGTTCCTCCTCAGGCTTCCTGCGGCGTATAGGCGGGCTGTGAAGTGGGCGCCTCCAGCGGCGGCAGCTCCACATCGTAACGGGCGAAGATGCGGCGGTAGCTGGGCGACGTCCGCAGCAGGTCCTCGTGGGACCCGGCGGCCACCAGCCGACCATGGTCCAGCACCAGGATCAGGTCCGCCCAACGGATCTGCGATAGACGATGCGTGATGAGCAGCGTGGTCCGCCCCTGCTGCGCGCGGCGGATCGCCTTCTGGATGTCATCCTCGGTGGCGCTGTCGATCGCGCTCGTGCTGTCGTCCAGGATGAGGATGCGCGGATCGCTCAGGAACGCGCGGGCCAGGGCCAGGCGCTGGCGCTGCCCGCCGGAGAGCATCACGCCGCGCTCCCCGATCTTGGTGTCGTAGCCTTCCTCGAACGACATGATGAAGTCGTGCGCCTGCGCCTCACGCGCGGCCTGCTGGATGCGCTCCATGGGCGTATCCGGCGCGCCGAAGGCGATGTTCTCTGCGACGGAGCGCGAGAACAGGAACACGTCCTGCTCGATCTTCGAGATCTGCGAGCGCAGGGCGTCCAGGTCCCATTCCCGCACGTCCACCCCGTCGATCAGCACGCGCCCGCTGGTCACGTCATACGTGCGGTTGATGAGCTGCGCCAGGGTGCTCTTGCCGGAGCCGGTCTGCCCGACGATCGCGACGGTCTGGCCGGGCCGGATGTGGAACGAGACATCCTCGATCACGGCGATGTCGCAGCCATCGCCGTTTTGGTAGCAGAACGAGACGTTCTCGAAGACGATATCGCCCTCGATCGGGTTGGCGTAGCCGCCGGTGTTCTCGTCCAGTTCCGTCTCGGCCTTCACGATGTTCACGATGCGGGCGGCGCTGGCGAGGCCCATTTGCACCATCGAGAACGAGAAGATCGACATGAAGGCCGGGAAGCGCAGCACGTTCATGAGGCCCATCACGGCGATGATGTCTGCGATGGCGAGCGTGCCGTTCTGGTACAGGACCATGCTGTGCAGGAACGTGCCCCCCAGCGCGAACCCGAACACGAGCAGGGGCAGGTAAGCGGCCTCGATCTTGCCCTGTTTGACGAAGTAATCCCGGTACAGGTGCGACGTGCGGCGGAAGCGCATCCGCTCGAACGCCTCCTGCACGCTGGCCTTCACGACCTCGATGCCGGAGATCGTCTCCTCCAGCCCGGCGTTGAGCTTGCCGTACGTCTCGCGCTGGGCCTCCATCACCGGCTCCAGGCGGCGCGTGTAGTCACGCAGCAGCACCAGGAAGACCAGCACGAACAGCACCGGGATGAGCAGCAGCTCCAGCCGGATCATCCCGATGTAGACCAACGGGACGATGATCCCGATCACGGACTCGTAAATGAAGCGGAATCCGGGGCTGACCATGAAGTTGAGCTGGCGCACATCGTCCGTAGCGCGTGCCATGATGTCGCCCACGCGCTGCCGGTTGTGGAAGGTCTGGCTCTTGCCCAGCAGAGCGACGTACAACTCGTGGCGTGAGTCCGCCTCCAGGCGCTGCGCGATGGTTTCGGTCAACAGGCTACCGGCCCCGAAGGCAAGGCTGCTCAGCACGATCGCGCCGAGCACGGCGAGCGAGAGGGGCAACAACTGGTCGCGCCCGTCCGGCTCAAGGAACGTACCGGCGACCTTGCCGACCAGGACCGGGCTTTGCGAGTACGCCAGGAAGTCGACCATGCTGAAGATGACCGCCCCGATGAAGATCCACTTATAGCGCCACACGTGCGCGAAGATCCAGCGTGGGGCGGAAGAGAGTGGGTAGTGGTAGGTGTTTTCGACGGTGAACTCACTCTTGGATGGTGCGTGGTCATGCATGGCGGTTTCCCCATGATGAGGATGCAGACACCTGAGTGTAGCGAACAGATGTTCGGATGGCAAAATTGTGAAGCGAAGTGCGAAGACCCTGGCACAGATGCCAGGCACGGCGCCGCACGCGTCAGCGGTCAGGGGGCGATAGGGCAGGCCCTATCGCGGGGAATCAGGCGAGTAAGACGTCCAAGGAGAACGCGCTCCTTTACACTCGTGATGCCAAGGCGTTTAGAGAGTATAGCTGAAATCGGGGGCGGCGTAAACGGGAAGGTCGTAAAAAATCCCTAAAAGTCCATGTCTGGGGCTTGCGGGGCGACCGCCTGCGCGCTACCGGCTGAAGATCCAGCGCAGGTACGTCACGAAGTTCACGTCGCGGTAGCTGATCAGGTCGTCGCGGATGCGTCGTAGATCGGTCTCCGCGTAGGTGTGGCGCTGGCGCAGCCCGATCTCCTGCGTGATCAGCGCGCGGCGCTTGTGGCCGTAGACGTTTTGGATCGCGGTCTTCTGCGACGCCTGCCACGTCACCAGGGGCTGGAGCTTGTGCGCCTTGAGCCGGTTCTCAAGCTGCTGGCGCCAGCGCACCAGCGCCTCGGCGCGCACGTCGTCGATGCCGGGCACGTGTTCCACCCGCCAGTAGGTGATGTCCGCCGCCGACTTGACGCCCGCCGCGCGCAGACGCTGTTCCAGCACCGGCGTGAGGCCGTTGATCTCGTGGTAGGCGATCGGGTAGCGGCGCAGCTCCAACTCGATGTAGTGGTTGAGGTTCAGATCGGAAGAGCGTCGTGTAGGGAAAGAGTGTAGGATAGGGTGTA
>CAZGLU010000423.1:0-3894 GCA_964526095.1 uncultured Anaerolineaceae bacterium
CTACACCCTATCCTACACTCTTTCCCTACACGACGCTCTTCCGATCTCACGCACCGCCCGACCTGCTCCGGCGTCAGGTCCAGGTTGACGCCCAGCGCGGCCAGCACGTCCGCGCTGCCGCATTTGCTCGTCGCGGCGCGGTTGCCGTGCTTGGCGACCTTCACCCCCGCCGCCGCCGCCACGAACGCCACCGTCGTGCTGATGTTGAACGTGCCGGACTTATCGCCGCCGGTCCCGCACGTATCCAGCAGCTCGCCGCCGTTCACCGGCACGCGGATCGCGTTGGCGCGCATCGCCCGCGCGCTGCCGACGATCTCCTCCTGCGTCTCGCCCTTCATGCGCAGCCCCATCAGGTACGCCCCGATCTGCGCCTCGCTCGCCTCCCCCGCCATGATCTGCTGCATCACGGCCTCGGCCTCGTCGGTCTGTAAATGCCCGAACCGGCTGATGATCTCGATCGCCCGCTGAATGTCCATCGTGTCCTGCTCCATGAATCACTCCGCCTGCTGTTCACTCCGTTGGACAGCGTTCCCCTTGCCTTTCCTCCCCCTCGCCAACTTGATTGGAGAGGGGGCCGGGGGGTGAGGTCGCTTTCCCCTTACATCCTGTTTTCCAAAAAGTTCCGCAGGATGCGCGGCCCGAACTTCGTCAGGATGCTCTCCGGGTGGAACTGCACGCCGACGACGGGATGCTCCTTGTGCCGCACCGCCATGACCTCGCCCGCCTCGGTGAACGCGGTGATCGTCAGCGCGTCCGGCAGCGGCTCCTCCACGATCAGGCTGTGGTAGCGCGTCGCCTCGAACGGGTTCGGCACGCCGGTGAACAGCGGCGTGCTGCGGTGATACACCGCGCTCGTCTTGCCGTGCATCAGGCGCGGGGCGCGCGTTACCTTGCCGCCGTACGCCTGCCCGATGCACTGATGCCCCAGGCACACGCCGAGCACCGGCGTCGTCGGCCCCAGCTCGCGGATCACGTCGAGCGAGATGCCGCCGTTCTCCGGCGTGCCCGGCCCTGGCGAGATCACGATATGCGACGGCGCCAGCGCCTTCACGTCCGCGACGGTCGCCTGGTCGTTGCGCATGACGCACAACTCCGCGCCCATCTCGCCCATCACCTGCACCAGGTTGTAGGTAAAGCTGTCGTAGTTGTCGATGACGACGATCATGCCTGTTTCCCTCTCTGTGCTCAGCCGTTAGCTGTTAGCTTTTAGCCCTTAGCCAAAACCCGGTCTCCGCGCGTCAGGTAGGGGCGGGTTTCCAAACCCGCCCGGCCCTTCCACCCGTCCCGCTTCTCCGCCTGTCCTCCCCCTCGCCAATCAAGTTGGCGAGGGGGCCGTGGGGTGAGGTCCGCTTTTGCTTTTCAGCTAACCGCTAACCGCTAATCGCTAACGGCTAACCGCTAATCGCTAATCGCTCCCCTACACCAACCCTGCTTCCGCGTTAGTCACCGCGACCGCCACCGCCCGCGCCTTGTTCACGGACTCCTCGTACTCCCGCGCCGGGTCGCTGTCCGCCACGATGCCCGCGCCCGCCTGGAACGTGACCGTATCCCCGCGCATGACCATCGTGCGGATCGTGATGCACGTGTCCATCGAGCCGTCGAAGCTGAAGTAGCCGACCGCGCCGCCGTACGGCCCGCGCCGCGTGCCTTCCAACTCCTCGATGATCTCCATCGCGCGGACCTTCGGCGCGCCGCTCAGCGTGCCCGCCGGGAACGTCGCTCGCAGCAGGTCGAACGCCGTCATGCCGGGGCGCAGCCGCCCCTCGACCTGGCTGACGATGTGCATCACGTGGGAATACCGCTCGATGACCATCATTTCCGGCACGCGCACGGTGCCGTATTCGCACACGCGGCCCAGGTCGTTGCGCCCCAGGTCCACGAGCATGACGTGCTCGGCGCGCTCCTTCTCGTCCGCGAGCAGCTCCGCCGCCAGCGCGTCGTCCTCGGCGTCCGTCTTCCCGCGCGGCCGCGTCCCGGCGATCGGGCGCACCGTGGCCGTGCCGTCCTCCAGCCGGACCATCATCTCCGGCGACGCCCCGATCAGGCTCAGGTCGTCGTCGAAGCGCAGGAAGAACATGTACGGGGAGGGGTTGAGCGCGCGCAGCGCCCGGTAAATGGAGAACGGCTCCGCGCTCGTGCGGCGGCTGAACCGCTGCGACAGCACGATCTGGAACGCGTCGCCCGCCGCGATGTACTCCTTCGCCGCGCGCACGTTGGCCTCGTACTGCTCGCGCGTCTGGTTCGATTGCAGCTCCCCGCCGCCGTTGGCGCTCGCCGCGCTGTCCGGCAGGAAGGGCAGGGGCCGCGCCAGCGCCTCGATCACCTCATCGATGCGGCGCAGCGCGTCGTCGTAGGCCGCGTCGGGGTCGCCGGTGTTGTGCGCGTTCGCCAGCACGATCAACTGGTGCCGCGCGTGGTCGAAGATCACCAGCGTATCGGCCAGCAGGAACGCCGCATCCGGCAGGCGCAGGTCGTCGGACGCGGTGGCGGGCAGGCGCTCGAAGTAGCGCACCACGTCGTAGCTCAGGTAGCCGACCGCGCCGCCGACGAAGCGCGGCAGCCCGTCGAGGCGCACCGGCTGCACCCGCTCGAACTCCCGCGCGATGACGTGCAGCGGGTCCTCGCCCGGCTCCAGGGGGCGCGTCGTGGTCTGCCCGTGCCGCGTGACCGTCACCTGGTCGTCCTGCACGGTGATCACGCCCTTGGGGTTGACGCCGAGGAACGAGTAGCGCCCGATCTGCTCGCCGCCCTCGACGCTCTCCAGCAGGAAGGACGCGCGGCTCGCCTGGGCCAGCTTCAGGTACACGGAGACCGGCGTCTCCAGGTCGGCCAGCAGCGTGCGGTACACGGGCACCAGGTCGCCCTGCGCGAACAGGCGGCGGACCGTCTCGCGGTCAGGGGTGGCGCGGATGCGGGTCAGTGCGGGGTTCGGTGAAATCGCCATGTTCGGTCGCCCTCCGGTGTCGCTCGGATCAAAAATCCCCCTCGGTCGTCAAGGACGAGAGGGGGATTCCCGCGGTGCCACCTTGGTTAAGCGACCGTCCCTCAGAAACAAAAAATCCACGGTGATCGCGGATTGTTCGTCGGGGGCCAGCTTCACTCAGCAGGGTACGGACGCCTGCGCGTCGATACCCGTCCCCCTGGTAACGGTGGGGCCTCCGATGCGACCTACTGAGGGGAACCCGTTGGGCCGCACAGCTCCCTGGGCCATTCCGCGCCTGCGCCTGGACCGCCTTCACAGCACCCGGCGGCTCTCTGACCCTCGCTTTGGCGCGTACTCTTCCAGTTCAACGCCTGTGTTTATGCAGTTGATACGGACCAAGTTAGCACGAAACCGGGGGCCTGTCAAGCACTTGGCGGCCCGTCTGCTGACTTGAGGCATCATAGGCCAATTGGGCAGGTATTCTGTACCAGGTAACCCGGCTGGTCGAATATGGGTTAAACGGCTGATGTACCCTGGCCCATCGAAAATTATACTCAGTAACGATACTTTCCCTGTGCAAATGAGGCGTTTGCCGTAACAGATAACCGGATTCGAGTTGTACTGGAAAGCCCAACCGGGTACCCATGAGGTCAAGGAGGAGAGTGGAAGATGGAAAGTGTGAGGGTCATCCCGGCCTACGTGCACGGGGTACTCGACTATATCGTTGGGCTGGCGCTGCTGCTTGCCCCGAACATCTTCGGGTTCACGGACGGCCCCGACGCGGCGGTGTGGATCCCGCGCATCCTGGGGATCGTCGTGTTGGGCATGGCGATCCTCACCGATTACCGGGTCGGCCTGCTGCGCGTGATCCCGATGTCCGTGCACCTGATGATCGACTATATCGCGGGCATCTTCCTGGCCGTGTCGCCGTTCGTCTTCGGCTTCTCGGACGAGGATGCGAACGTCTGGCT
>CAZGLU010000424.1:0-3888 GCA_964526095.1 uncultured Anaerolineaceae bacterium
CCCCCCACCACCCTATCCTACACTCTTTCCCTCCACGACGCTCTTCCGATCTACAGCTCTTGCAGCGGGACGCCGCCGCTCCGTGCGACCGCACCGCCGTAGGTGCGTTCCAGCATACCGGCCTGCTCCAGCGCGCGCAGATCCTGGCGGATCGTCACGGCGCTGACCCGCATCTCCTCACTGAGGTCCTTGACCGCGACCCGACCGCGCTGGTTCAAGCGCTCCAGGATGGCACGGCGGCGTTCCTCGACGAATAGCGGCTCGGACATCACGATTTCCTTAGCGGGTCGAAACGAAGTGAAATAAAAAGAAAGATCATATTTATCATTGTACATCGGTCTCCGGGGGTGTTGTCAACACCCTCAGGCAAATGGGGCGCAAAAAGGCGGCCCTATGCGGCCGCCCCGGTGTGCCCATATGCTGCCCGTGCTCAGGCGCGTGCCGTTTCCTCGACGGCATACGGGACGGTCTGCGGCCCCTCCGGCATCACGGCGATGCGAGCGTGCCGCCCGTACTGGCCGCGCAGCACCTCAACGAGCGCAGGGATGTCGCGGCACGGCTCCAGCAGGGCGCCCCGGATCTGCTCGTCGCTCAGATGACCGGCGTACACGTACACCGTCGCCTTCTGCTGCACGCGCGCCTGGATCTGCGCCTGCCACTGGTCCTGACGCGGCTCGTCCCAGGCGAGGATCTTTTCCAGCAGGTCCGCCGGGCTGGATGCCTCGCGCAAAAGCTGGCCATAAAGCCCGTGGTCGGGGATGCCGTCCCAGCACTCCGCCGCGATGATGATCGCGCCGCCGGGTCGCACGGCCTCCGCCGCGGCGCTCATGCCCTTGACGGACTGGTAGAGGTTGAGGTCAAGCGGATAGCCGGAGTTGGTGGTGATCACGATGTCGAAGGGTTCCGCGATCGGGACCATCGCCGTGCGGCGCACGAAGTCGATGCCCGCCTGATGCGCCGGGTCCAGGTCACCCGCGAAGACGCCGGTGATCGCCTTGTCGCGGTTGAGCGTTACGTTGAGCAGGAAGGTGGGATCGGTCCGCAGCGCCGCCTCACGCGCCTCCTCCCAGATGGGGTTCCCCCACGTGACGCCCCACGTCGCACGCGGATCGCCAATCATCCCGGCGTCGTGGTTGCCGAGGATCGTCACCTGGCCCGCGATACCGGGCATGACCGCCTTGCCGCCGCCGGAGAACCCGGCGAAGAAGTGCGGTTCGATGAAGCCGGTCAGGATGCGGACGTTGGCCTCCATGTAGGCCCGGTTGATCCACAACTCATGCCCGCGCGACGTGCGGCCCAGGTGGACCTGGGTGGACGGGTCGAAGGCGTTGCTCTGCACGATGCGGCAGCGGTCCACCACGTCGTCGCCCAACATGCCGCGCAGCTCATCCTCGGTGTTGGCGCGATGCGAGCCGAGCGCGTTGATCAGCACGATCTGTTCCGGTGGGACGTGGTCCAGCTCGGCCAGCAGGGCCGGGATGAGCAGGTGATTGGGCGTGGGGCGGGTGATGTCGCTGAAGATAATGGCGACCGTATCCCCCGGCGCCACGCGCTCGCGGAGGGGCGGCCCGGCGATGGGCGCGCGCAGTGCGTCGCGGAGCGCCCCGGTGGGGTCCGGCAGCGCGGGGACGAACACCGGCTCCAGCACGGTCACGTCGGCGTCGTCGGGGAGGGTCAGGTCCAGGCCCTGCTTGCCGTAGGCGAGTTTGATGTGCATCGTCCTGCCTCATTTTCCTCGGTAATGGTCGGCCTCGTCGCCCTTATTGTACTGCAACCTGTGCTGCAACCTGTCACCCCGCCGCAAGACACCCTCGGATCGGGGATTTTGTATTGACTTTGCCTTTGTTTAGTTGTATTCTGATGGCAAATGAAATAAAATGAAAGCAGTCAGGCAATTCCGACCTGACTTTGCTAGGATCAGAGCAGGTGCGGGCACCATGCTGACCGGGCTGGGCTGGCCTCACACACCGTAAGAGGAAGGTAAGGGTCACACGATGAGCGAATTTCCGGTTTGGGATGAATGGGAAGTGCGCAAGCAGATCTGCGAGGTGGGGCGCAAGCTCTACCAGCACTTCCTGGTCGCGGCGAACGATGGGAACGTCTCGGTGCGCATCAGCGAGGATGAGATCATCATGACGCCGACCAACGTCAGCAAGGGCGACATGGCGCCGGAAGACCTCGTCAAGCTGGCGCCGGATGGTCGGCTGATCTCGACGCACGGCGGGCACCAGGCGTCGTCCGAGCGGCGGATGCACCTGGCGATCTACCGCGAGCGGCCGGATATCCGGGCGGTCGTGCACGCCCATCCCCCGACGGCGACCGGGTTCGCCGTGGCGAACGTCGGCCTGGACAAGCCCTTCCTTCCGGAGGTGGTGGTGCGCACCGGCCCGACGCCGTTGGTGCCGTACACGATCCCCGGCGGCGAGGAGTTACCGGAGTCGATCGTGCCGTACGTGAAGGACCACACCTCGCTGCTGCTGGGCAATCACGGCGCCGTGACGTACGGCCCGACGCTGCGTGAGGCGATGTTCAACATGGAGACGCTGGAGTTGAACGCGCGGATCTACCTCGTCGCGCACCAGTTGGGGCGGATCAAGTTCCTCGACGACGAGGAAGTGGAAGCCCTGCGGGCGCGGTATGGCAGCACGGCGTACTAGCCGTTTAGCGTAAACCGGCGCATGTGGCGCGCTGTCGGGAGGACCGGCAGCGCGCTTTTTGTTGGCCCCGCCCCGCCTGCCCCAGGCCGGACCCGCAACACCCCGCCGCCCGTTTGCTACAATCGTAGCAGCAGTCGTAGCAGCAACCATAGCAGCGCACTCTCGCGCTTGACCGACTCGCCGCATAAAGGAGGGCGTCCATGAAAGCAGGCTTTATCGGGCTGGGCACGCTGGGCCGGGCCATCGCGCAGCGCCTGATCGACCGGGGCGTGGAGCTGGTTGTCTGGAACCGGACCATCGAGAAGGCGGAGCGGTTGGGGGCCACGGTCGCGAGCAGCCCGGCGGACGTGATCGCCCAAACGCCGCTGGTTTTCCTGAACCTGCGCGACAGCGCCGCCGTGGAGGACGTATTTTCCAGGCCGGAGGGCCTGCTCGCCGCCGACTGCACGGGCAAGATCGTCGTGGACACGACGACCAACCACTTCGAGCCGGTCCTGCGCTTCCCGTCGCTGGTCGGCGCGCGGGGCGGGGCCTATCTGGAAGCGCCGGTCGCGGGCAGCGTCGTACCGGCGTCGAAGGGCGCGCTGACGGTGTTCGCCAGCGGCGACGCAGCGACGTTCGAGCGCGCCCGCCCATATCTGGAGCACATCGGCGAAAAGATCTTTTACCTCGGCGGGCCGGGCCTGGCGACCCGCATGAAGCTGATCAACAACATGGTGCTCGGCACGTTCATGGCGACGCTGGCCGAGGCGGTGGCGCTTGGTGAGGCCGCCGGGCTGAGCAAGGAGCAGGTGCTCGACCTGCTGGCGGCGGGCGGCGGCAACTCCGGCGTGCTGAACGCCAAGCGCCAGAAGCTGCTCGACGAGGACTTCAGCCCGCATTTTTCGGCGGCGCTGATCTACAAAGACCTGCACTACCTTCAAGACCTCGCCCGCACGGTCGGGCGGCCCGCCTTCACGGGCAGCGTGGCCAAGGAGCTGTTCGCGCTCGCCTACCTCCAGGGGCGCGAGGCGGAGGACTTCTCCGTGATCTACGACATCCTCAGGGGCACGAAGCGTGCTGTCGATTAACGGCGGCGCGGGTGTACGGAACAGTTGAATCGATCTGAATCGATCCGAGGGAGGGACCGACATGCACCAAACGATGATCCTGTCTCACGCCGACGCAATGCGCATGATCGACGCGGTAGATCGGAAGAGCGTCGTGTAGGGAAAGAGTGTAGGATAGGGTG
>CAZGLU010000425.1:0-3884 GCA_964526095.1 uncultured Anaerolineaceae bacterium
CCCCCCTCCCCTACACTCTTTCCCTACACGACGCTCTTCCGATCTCCGCACGTCCGGGTTGCTCTCCCGGAAACGCGCCATGATCTTCGGCAGGACGTACTTGCCCGCCGCCGTGCTGCACCCGATCGTCAGTTGGCCGAGCAGTTGACCTTGCCGCGCCGCGACGAACTCCTCGATACGCTGCGCCTCCTTGAGCAAGTTGCGCGCCATCGGGACCAGCGCCTCACCAACCTCATTTAGCCGGATGCTACGCCCGGCACGGTCGAACAACTGCGTGTTGAGGCGCTGTTCAAGCGCCTGGATCTGCGCACTCACCGCCGGCTGGGATATCTGTAACATCCGCCCCGCTTCGGAAAAGTTCTCCGTTTCGGCGGCGACCAGAAAAACCTGCAGCTCATGTAGCTCGATCACAGGATGACTCGCCCCGGCCCGGTTCGCGCGGGCCAACAGCAGACGGTGCTCCCGTATTAAATCAAATTCTAGTATACTGCGACATAGCCGAACGTCATAAGAAAAGCGGATAAATGTTAGTGCCTATTATCACAATATTCGATTAAACTGAGGTCTATGGTGAGGAACCTCCCCAACACAATCGGAGTCCGCATGGTTAACTTTCGTCGCCCATCGCTTGCCGTCACGGCAGGCGCCCTGCTTATCGGCGCGGCGCTCCTGGCGGGCTGTGCGCCGGATACGTCCGCGCCAGCCCTCAACACGGAACAGCGTTCCGAGCGCCTGGCGCTGACGCAGCAGGGGCCACCACCCACGCCCATCGAACTGCCGTCCCAGGTGGAGATCCTGGCGCGCTCGACCCCCAATGCCACGGACGCCATCTGCCTGGACTGCCACAGCAACGAGGAACTGCTCCGCGAGCTGGCCGTCGAGGAGGAGGAAGACGCCGAGGCCCTGTCCTCGGGGCCTGGCTGAGGAGGCTCTGTGCCTCCGGTGGAGGCCTGGGAGCGCGTCTTCATCGACGCCGAGACTTATAACGTAGCGGACGTTCACGCGTTCATCGGCTGCACGGCCTGTCATGGCGGGGTGCCCTCGTATGACATGGACACGGCACACCAGGGGATGATCGAGGATCCGTCGGCGGACCCGGTCACTGGCTGTGGTAACTGCCATCCCAACATCGCGCCCTACGCCGAGAACAGCCTGCACATGACCCTCGCCGGGTACGATACTGTGCTGTACGAGCGCAGCATCCCTGAAAACCATGAGGCCATCGAGGAGATGGAGGTCTACCACTGCAACAACTGTCACGCGACCTGCGGCGACTGCCACGTCAGCCAGCCGGATTCGGTCGGGGGCGGGCTGCTGGAGGGACATGTCTTCGTCCGGACGCCGCCGATGAGCCGCACCTGCACGGGCTGTCATGGCAGCCGCGTCAAGAATGAATACTACGGCCTGAACGAAGGCATCCCCGGCGACGTACACCTGCGTGAGGCCCGTCTGGCCTGCACCGACTGCCACAGCGGGATCGAGATGCACGGCCTGCCGCCCTTTGACGACCTGGAGCACCGCTATGACGCGCCGCGCGAGCCGAAGTGTGAGGACTGCCATCAGGAACAGGTCGGCGTCGGCTCCGGCATCCCTGAGCACGAGATCCACGGCACCGACCTGCTCGCCTGCGAGGTCTGCCACAGCACCGACTACACCAACTGCTCGAACTGCCACGTGGACCGCACGGACGAGGACGTGCCGTTCTACTCCGTCGAGGACCACTGGACCGGCTTCTTCATCGGCCGCAACACCGAGCGCACCCAGGCCCGGCCCTACGCCTACGTGCCGGTGCGGCACGTCCCGGTGGACGTGGACTCGTTCAGCGCGTACGGCGAGGACCTGCTCGTCAACTTCCTCAACCGGCCGACCTGGGCCTACGCCACGCCGCACAACACGCAGCTTCGGACCGAGCAGGCCGCGACCTGTACGAACTGCCACGGCAACGACGACGTCTTCCTGACGCCGGACAAGGTCGCGCCCGCCGAGTTGGAGGCCAACCGGAACGTCATCGTGGAGGCCGCGCCGCCGCTGCCCGAAGGGTATGAGGAATACCTGGTCGAGGAGGAAGCACCGGCGGAGGCGCCGGGTGAGGGCACGGACGCGGCCCCGCTGGAAGGTGACGCCGGGTTCTGGGGCACTGAGGGCGATACCGGCGCCGGTGAGGGCACCGATGCATCGGGTGATGCGAGCTTCTGGGGTGCGGGCGAGGACGCTGCGCCTGCAACGGAGGGCGCCGCGCCGGAGCCATCCGATGACGCCGGGTTCTGGGCTGCGGGGGACGATGCTGTCGAGGAGGCGGCCACCCCGGACGCCGAACCCATCACGGACGAGGATTTTTGGGGCAGTTAAGGGGCTCCTGAATCAATAATGCACGCGCTTTGTATCACGGAGGACATAACCTACATGCGTAAGTGGATTTCTTTGTTGCTCATGTTGGCGCTCGCGCTGCCGCTCGCCGTCCCGTTTGCGCCGGTGCTGGCGCAGGCGGACGCGGTGATCGAGCGTCTCGAGGAATACAACGCCAACCTGCCCGCCGGTTACGGCAACGTGTCGGCGGCGGACCTGGTCGTTGAGCTGGCGGAGAACCCCGACCTGATCATCGTGGACGTCCGCCAGCCCGAAGAATACGCAGAAGGTCACATCGAAGGCGCGATCAACATCCCGATCCGCGACCTGGCCAAGAACCTGGACCTGCTGCCCGATCTGGACGCGCCGATCGTGGTCGTGTGCGGCTCCGCCTGGCGCTCGCCCATCGGCATGACCTCACTGCAACTCCTGGGCTACACCAATGTTCGCAGCATGAGCGGCGGCATGAGGGCCTGGGACGAGGACGGCTTTGCCACCGTCACCGAGCCGACCGAGGCGGAAGCCGGGACCGCGCCGGAGGTCGATCCGGACGTGCTGGCCGCCGTGGACGCGCAGCTTTCCAGCCTGCCCCAGGGCTTCGGCGGCATCAAGGCCGAGGACCTGAACGTGAAGCTGGTCGAGGCTCCCCCGGCCATGCTGATCGACGTGCGCACCCCTGAGGAGTGGGCCAAGGGCTACATCGCGGGCGCCACGCACATGCCGCTCCAGGAGCTGATGAGCTTCGTGGACGATCTGCCCGCAGACAAGGACGCCGAGATCGTCATCTACTGCGGCGTCGGGCACCGGGGCAACATCGCCGCGACGATGCTGCGCACCCTGGGCTACACCAACGTGCTGAACCTGTCCGGCGGCATCGGCGGCTGGCAGTCGGCGGGCCTGCCCCTGGAGGGCGTGCCGGAAGAGGCCGGTGAGGAAGAGGCTGCGGCTGAGGAATTCAGCATCGAGCAGGCGCTGGCCGACACCATCGCCGCGATGCCCGCCAGCTTCAACGCCGTGCGTGCCAACGACCTGGCCGCGCAGCTTGAGGCCAACCCCGACCTGCCGCTGATCGACGTGCGCACGCCGGAGGAGTACGCTGAGGGCCACTACGAGGGCGCGATCAACATCCCGCTGACCGAGCTGACCGACCACCTGGACGCTCTGCCCGCGCAGGATGCCGAGTTCGTGATCTACTGCGGCAGCGCGCACCGCTCCGCGATGGCGGTCTTCCTGCTGAACCTGCTCGGCTACAGCAACGTCAGCAGCATGCTCGGCGGCTTCAAGGCCGGTGCCGACGCGGGCATCCCGACCAGCACCGAGCCGGTTGAGGCCGAGGCCGGGGAAGCGCCTGAGATCGACGCCGACCTGTTCGCGGCGGTCGATGCCTACGTCAAGGCCATCCCCGGCGGCTACTACACCATCAGCGCCGACGACCTGAACGTGGCGCTGGTCGAGGAGCCGCCCGTGCTGATCGACGTGCGCACCTCGGCGGAGAGATCGGAAGAGCGTCGTGTAGGGAAAGAGTGTAGGATAGGGTG
>CAZGLU010000426.1:0-3882 GCA_964526095.1 uncultured Anaerolineaceae bacterium
GATAATGAGCGGTGACTGGAGTTCAGACGTGTGCTCTTCCGATCTCTGCGCGATGGTCGGGCCGTTTAACTCGATTGAGCCGCTGCGGGGCGCAGGGATGCCGTCCCGCAGGCGCAGATAGGCGGTGTGCTCGGTGGAGCGCCCCAACCCGCCCCACCAGAGGATCGTCTTGTCCTCGATGATGTAATTCAGCCACGCCGCCCCGACCTGCTGCGGGGTGAGATCCGGCGGATAGCCGTGGTCCTCCAGCGCGCGGAAGAAGCCGAACGTGCCGGACAGGTCGTCGTCGGCCACCACCAGCGGCGCGCCGATGCGGTCGTGCACGTAGTAATCGACCTCACCGAAGACCTCCTGGATCCGCTCGTAGGCCCAGCCCTCGACCGGACGGCCCAGGTACACCCCGATCATCTTGCCCAGCACGCCCGCGTACATCTGCGGGGCGTAGCGTTCGATGCCCATGCGTCCTATCTCCATCCCCGGCTCAGATCCGTGCGACGCTAAAGCCGTCGCACAGGATGCCGCCCTCGTCCACCACGAAGCCCGCCCCGCCCGATACATACTCGTCGTCGGTCGCGCGGGCAACCGGCCGCCCATCAACGAACATGGTCAGGGTGGGGCCTTCGACACGCAGCGCCAGCGCATGCGTCTCGTCCACGGTGTAGCCCGACGGACCGGCGGCCAGCGTGATCACGTCGCCGTCGCGGCGCTTGAGGAGCGCGGCCTGCCCGTCGCGGATCACCGCCGCATAGTAGCGCCGGTGTCCCCTGGCGCGAGCGACCAAGCCCGCCGCGCGCTGCTGCAAGAACGTGATCGTCGAGGCGACCTCGTAATCGACCCAGTCGCGCGTGCCGGTCGTGATCACACCGTTTTCGGTCGGGTGCGACAGGGACAGGGTCGTGGTGTAGTCGGGCGCGAGGTTGCGGGCGGAACTCATGAAGGTGTTCAACCAGGTCGTGGCGGTCGTCCAGGGCGTCAGCCAGGGCGACAACTCCATCGAGCGCCCCATGACGAAGCGCTCCGGCGCGCCGGACCAGTCCAGGCTGCGCAGCGTGATGGCGCCGTCAAGCCGCCGGGCAGCGGTCAACTCGATCCCCAGGCGGTAGATGGGGTGGCCGCCCGTGTCCGGCACGGTCCAGGTCAGCTCGTTGACGCCGCTCGCCAGCGCGAACGGGCTGCCGGACAGCGTGGCGATCTCGTCGTTCTCGTCGTAGTAGTCGACGAAGAACGCCAGCGCCGGGTTGACCTCGTCGTAGGCGTGGACCGTGGCGCGCACGGTCTGGGTCGGGTACAGCGTCGGGCTGGCGAGCACCTCAAAGTAGCTGGTGCCCTTCACGCCCTTCGGCTCCGGGTCCACGAACGTCTGCACCGAGACGGTTCCGCGCGTGCCGGGGGCAAGCCCTTCGTAGACGATCATCAGCCCGGCATCGCCGGACACGTGGGCGGCGTTCTCGACCTGCGTCACCGCCTGCCCCAGGACGGGCGTGGGGTGGATGCCAAAGCCCTGGGTCGATCCCGGATACTCGAAGGCGTAGCGGGCGGCGGGCTGATCAACCGTCTGCCCGCGCAGCGCCGCCGCAGCCGCCACGATCTTACGCGTCTCCCGCACGGCGTCGGTGAAGCACTCGCCGCCATCCGCGCTGACGACCACCATTCGATCCCGGACCGGCCCGCGCAGGTCCGCCCCGGCGTCCAGCGCAGGCAGCCCCAGCCGGATGGCGTTCAGGCAGCCGACGTTGCCCGCGTTGCAATCGGTATCCCAGCCCGCCGAGGCCGCGATCATGATGCTGCGCTGGAAGTCGTCGCCGCCCATCAACAGGGCCATCAACACGGCGAGATGATTGGTCGCCATGGGGCAGTTGCCGGGATAACGCTCGTAACCGTGGTGCTGCGCGATCCAGTCGCGCACGGCGCGCCAATCATCGGCTTTGGCGCAGACGTCGATCACGTCATTCGCCATGCGCAGCAGGCGCGCATCGGAGGTCACCTTAAGGCCCTGCTCGATCAGCACGTCCAGGCGCGGCTCGATGAAGGCGAGCGCCTCCATCGCGGCCAGCACGCACGCCGCCTCGACCGCCAGCCCGTCGTGGCTGACCGACGCCGCCTCACGCGCCATGGCGACCGCACGCTCCGGGTCGCCGGGGTTAACCATCGCCCACGTATCGATGAAGATCTCGGCCCCGATCTGCTCGGCCATCGACTGGCCGTTGAGCGCGATCGAGCCACTCTGCGGCGCGGGGATGCCCGCCTTCAGGCGCAAGAACGCGGTATGCTCCGTGGAACGGCTCAGGCCACCCCACCACAGGATCGTCCGGTCCTCGATGACGTAGTTCAGCCACGTGTCACCCACCTGCCGCGCCGTGATATCCGCCGGGAAGCCGTTGTCGGCCAGGGCGCGGTAGAACACGAAGGTCCCAGAGATGTCGTCGTCGGGCACGATCAGCGGCATGCCGATGTGCTCGTTGACATAATAATCCACCGTGCCGAACCGCGAGCGGATCGCCTCGTACGTCCAGCCCTCGACGGCGCGGCCCAGGTACACGCCGATGATCTTGCCCAACACCCCCGCGTAGATCTGCTCTTTGAACTGCTCTACCGGCATCCGTTGACCTTTACCCTTTCAGCTACCCTTTCAGCGCGCCACTCACCAGGCCGTCGATGAAATAACGCTGCACTATCACGAAGAACGCGAGCGCAGGCCCGATCATGATCACGGCGGCGGCCATCATCAGCCCCTGATCGACGGTGTACGTGCCGTTCATCGAGAGGAAGCCCAACGTCGCGGTGAAATTCGACTGCCCCTGCAAGAACGTCGAGGTGATCAGGTACTCGTTCCACGACTGCAAGCCGACGATGACGGCGACCGTGATCAGGCCCGGCGAGACCAGCGGCAGCATCACGCGCAGCAGCAGTTGGACGGTACCGGCGCCGTCGATCATGGCGGCCTCCTCCAATTCGGCGGGCACGTTCAGGAAGAACGACCGCATCAGAAAGACCGACAGGGGCAGGTTCAGGGCCGCCAGCACCACGCCGACCGCGTAGACGTTGCCCAACAGGCCCAACCGGGCAAAGACGTAGTAGAGGGGAAACATGAACAACTGGATGGGCACGGTCATGGCGAACAAGAAATAGATCATGATCAGCGGCCACAGCTTGATCTTCTTGCCCGCCAGCACGTAGCCCGCCAGCGATGACGCCACCAGCGCCGTCAGGATCGCGGTGCCGGAGAGCTTGATGCTGTTGATGAAGCCTCGTTGGAAATGTCCGAACTCCCACGCCTCGGAATAGTTGTCCCAGTCCGGCGACTTCGGCAGGGCCAGCGGATTCCGGACGACCTCGGGGTGCGTCTTGAGGCTGTTGATCGCCACCAGCGACAGTGGAAACAACGCCGTGAACGCGAACAGGAGCAGCACCAGATGTGCCGCCATGCTCTCGATGCTGCGCGACAGGCGGAACCTCATGCCGCAATATCCTTTCGACTGAGCCACACGTACACGACGGAGGCCGACAGCCCGAACAGGCTCATCACCAGGGCCACAGCCGACGCCTTGCCAAACTGGAACGTCAGAAAGGCGAAGGTGTAGGCGTAGGTGCTGAGCATCTCCGTCGCGTGGGCGGGACCGCCGCCCGTCAGCAAGTAGATGTAGTCGAACGTGAGGAAGGAAAAGATAATGATCATCACAAACATCAACTGGACGGTGGGGCGGATCGACGGCAGGTAAATGTGCCGGAACAACTGCCAGCCGTTCGCCCCTTCCACCCGCGCCGCCTCGACCAATTCCTGCGGCGTCTGGCGCAACGCGGCGAGGTAGACAATGGTCAGGAACCCCCAATAGTGAGATCGGAAGAGCACACGTCTGAACTCCAGTCACGAGATTCCATCGC
>CAZGLU010000427.1:0-1749 GCA_964526095.1 uncultured Anaerolineaceae bacterium
CCCCACCCCACCCAATCCTACACTCTTTCCCTACACGACGCTCTTCCGATCTACAGCCGGAGCACGTGTCGCCGCGCAGCACGGCCACCGCCAGCCCCTGCCGCCGCGTCCGCAGCGTGTCGTACAGCGTGCGGTTGGCTTCATCGACCGCCGCGAGCGCCGTCTCACGCTCCGCCTTCAGCGCGCGCCCTTCCTTCTTCACGCGCCGCTGCTCGTCCTGTAGCGCGGCCTGCTCGCCGCTCCACGCGGCATCAACCTGGGCGAGATGCTCCTTCGCGGCGTCGAGCTGCCCCTGCAAGTCGTCCACCTCAAGCATCAACTCGAGCACAGTCGTCTCAAGCTGGCTGCGCCGCCGGGCCAGCTCCTCGATCTTGTGCTCGATGTCTTGCAGTTCCTTCGGGTTGCCTACCTTGCCGCCGTAAAGCTGCGCGCTGAGGTCCGACGACTGGCTCATGATCGAGCGGATCTCCTGGTTGATCTCCTTGACGCGCGCTTCACGCGGCCCCAGTTCGCCGGTGAGCCGCTCAACCTCGGCGCGGGCGGCCTGCAATTCGGCGTTGCCCTCCAGTTGTGCGGCGATCTCGCGCAGGCGCGCCCGGCAGGCGTCCAACGCGCTGTCGATCTTTTGCAGGCGGTAGAGCGCCCTTTGCTGGCTCATGCTCCCTCGCGGACTGGCACAACTCGCGGCCTCGTGTACAATGGCCGCAGAATCAAGGGTGATTAAAATACAATTAAAGCACGGGGCGCATTATACTACACGGTAAAGATGCGGCAAACTGGATAGACTTATGCTTGTTGGAGACGACCTGCTACGCACAAGGACACGTATGCGCGCGCTGCGTTCGGTGGAGATATCACGGACCGAATGGCGATGGGTGATCGTCATGAGCGGGTTCCTCGTCGCGCTGACGCTCCTCCCCTACGCGTGGGCCTTCGGCAGCAATCAGGCTGACGGCGACCTGCACTTCATGGGCATCCTCTCCAACCCGCAGGACGGCGCCACCTACCTGTCCAAGATCGAGCAGGGACGTCAGGGCGCGTGGCTGTTTGAGTTACGCCACACGCCCGAGGCGCACAACGGCGCGGGGTTCCACAGCTTCTACATCTTGCTCGGCCACCTGGCGGGCTTCATCGGCCTCTCCAACGTGCTGATCTTCCATCTGGCGCGCGTCGCCACCAGCCTGTTCATGTTCATCGCACTGTACCAGTTCGGCGCGACGGTCTGGGTGCGGCTGCGGCCGCGCCGCCTGTTTTTTACGCTCATCGCGGTTGGCTCCGGGCTGGGCTGGCTGCTGGTCCTGTTGGACAGCGACGCGCTGGCGATAGACCTGCTGGTGCCCGAAGCCTTCCCGCTGTTCGCCGCCTACACCAACCCGCACTTCCCGCTCAGCATCGCCTGTCTCGCGCTCATCGCCTCGACGTACATCGTCGTCTTCCGGCGCGGGTACCACGGCGAGCCGGAGGTCGACAACGGCGGCCTGACGGTGCTGATCCTCTCCATCGTGCTGGCGCTCATTCAGCCTCCGGCGCTCGTCGCCATCGGCGGCGGGCTTGTCCTGTACGTCTTCATTCGCTATCGCCTGACGCGGCAGTTCCCCGTCCACGAACTGCGCTGGTCGTCGATGTTGTGGCTACCCGCGCTGCCGTTCGCAGTCTACTACGTGGCCGTCTTCCAGTTCAACCCGATCATGGGCCAGTTCAACGAGCAGAACCTCACACCCACGCCCGCGCCCTATCTGGTCCTGTTCG
>CAZGLU010000427.1:1759-3871 GCA_964526095.1 uncultured Anaerolineaceae bacterium
TCGGCTACGGGCTGCTGCTGCTCGTCGCCGTGCCGGGGCTGGTTCGGGCCGTGCGCCGCTTCGAGCGTGACGGGGACCAGTTCATGCTGCTGTGGTTCGCCGCCAACGCCGCCGGGTTGTATGCCCCCTTCAACCTCCAGCGTCGGCTTGCGATCGGCCTGATCATCCCGCTGGTGTATTTTGCCGTCCGCGCCCTGGAGGATTACTGGTTCTACAAGGTCCCTCGCCCCTGGCGCGCCCCGGCGCTCATCGCCCTGATCGTGTTCATGGTCCCCTCGAACGTCCTCAACCTGGGGATCCCTCTCTTCGGCGTCGTAGCGGAGCCGGACGAGGGCGTGGAGCACGGCCTGTTCCTCAAGGCGGACTACTGGAACGCGCTCCAGTGGCTCGACGCCCAGGATACCGCCGGGGCAGTCGTGCTGGCCTCGCCCACCGTGAGCCTGTGGATTCCGGCCTATACGGGCGGGCGCGTGGTCTACGGCCACGAGTTCGAAACCGTGCCCAACGACGAGCGCCTGACCCAGGTCGAGGACTGGTACGCCGGGGCGGACTGCACGACGCTCATCGGGGACCAACTGCCGTTCCGCGTGCGCTACATCCTGTGGGGGCCGCTGGAGCGCGACTTCATCACGAGCGAAGAAACGGACCGTCCGGACGCCGATCCGGGCGCGTGTTTCGCACAGATCCCCCCGAGTCGCATCCAGCAGAAGGTCGAGTCAGGTGACGTCACCATCTACGAACTCAGCTAGACACGTCCCCTGGCCGCCAGCCCTCCCCCTACCGCCTCTATGAGGTCCCGCATGGCTAGGCGCGACGTGCCGCGCTGGCTGCCCGCGCTGCTGCTGGTCGGTGCGGTCCTCACCCTGTTCCACCGCCTGCTGAGCAGGCATACGTTGTTCTGGGGCCTGCCTTCGCTCCAGTTCTACCCCTGGCGCAGCTTCGCCTTCGAGCAGATCGGGCAGGGCATCCTGCCGGGCTGGAACCCCTACAACGGCGCGGGCGCCCCGCTGCTCGCCAACTACCAGAGCGCCATCTTCTACCCGCCCAACTGGCTCTACGCCGTGCTGCCCCATCCGCTCGCCATGAACATGGGCGTGCTGCTGCACCTCGCGCTGGCCGGGATCGGGATGTGGGGCTTCACCGGCGCGCTCGGCCTGACGACCTTCGGGCGCAGCGTCAGCACCCTGGCCTACGCGCTCTCCGGCTACCTGATCGGTCGCGCAGGCTCCTTCGCCACCTTCGACGCGGCGATCTGGATCCCGTGGGTGTTCTGGCTGGTCCAGCGCGTGCTGACCACCCGCGCGGCGCGCGACGCCGGGCTGCTGGCGCTCGTCGTCGGCCTGCAACTCCTGGCGGGGCACGCGCAGACGACCTGGTACGGCGCCGTTGGCGTCGGGCTGTACGTCGCGTGGTCGGTTGCGTCCGGGCCGCGTCACCGGCCGCTCCGCGCGCGCGTTGCCGTGCTGCCGCTGCTCGCCGGGGCCGTGCTGCTCGGCGCGGGCATCGCCGCCGTGCAGTTGATCCCCACCGCCGGGTACCTGGCCCAATCCCCGCGTGCGGGCGGGCTGGACTTCGACTTCACGGCGAACCTGTCCTACGAGCTGCCCCGCCTGATCACGCTGCTCAGCCCCAACTTCTACGGCACCCCCGCCGACGGCTCCTACCTCACCCAGGGCATCTACTTCGAGGACCATGCCTACGTCGGCTTCCTGCCGCTGCTGCTGGCGGTGAATGCCATCGTCGGCTGGATCGGGCGCCGTCGCCTGATCGCAGACCACCCGCGCTATGCAAGCGTGCCGTTCTGGGCGCTGCTGGCGCTCGGCGCGCTGCTGATCGCGATGGGCCGCCACGGGCCGGTGTTCCGGTTCCTTTACGAATACGTGCCCACCTTCGACGCCTTCCGCGAGCCGGTGCGCTGGCTGATCCTGACCACGTTCAGCCTCGCCGTGCTGGCCGGGATCGGGACCGAGAACTGGCAGCGCGGGCGGTGGGTCACATTCTGGTCGCGGCTCGCCGTGGCGGGCGGCGGCGCGATGGCGCTGCTCGCCCTCGCCGCGCCGGAGGTCACCGCGCCCTCGCGCAACCTCACCGTGCTGTCGCGCGGGATCGCCG
>CAZGLU010000428.1:0-1835 GCA_964526095.1 uncultured Anaerolineaceae bacterium
GGGCGCTGGGCCTGCTCACCACGCTGTCGATGAGCGTCTTCGAGCGCCAGAAGGAGATCGGCGTGATGCGCTCCATCGGCGCAGGCTCCAGCACGATCGCGGCCCAGTTCCTGACGGAAGGCCTGGTGGTGGGCGTGATCGCGTGGATCGTCGGCCTGCCGCTGATGGTCCTGCTCCAGCAGGCGCTGCTGTCCATCACCGGCCTCAGCGAAACGTTCCCGTTTGAGATCTCGGTCGACGCCATCATCATCGGCCTGATCGGGATGCTGATCATCACCGCCATCGCGAGCCTCGGCCCGTCGCTGAGCGCCGCCCGCAAGACCGTTTCCGACATTCTGCGCTACCAGTAAGCGCCCGGAGGGACACACGATGAACCAAGGGAATCAGCCACTCGTGCTGCTGGACAACGTCGACAAGATCTACAAGACGAAAGCCGGTCCGCTCAAGGCGCTGAACGGTGTCAGCCTCACCATCAACGAAGGGGAGTTCGTCGCCATCGTCGGGCCATCCGGCAGCGGCAAGTCCACCCTGATCAACATGATCACCGGCATCGACCGGCCCACCAGCGGCGAGGTCTACGTCGCCGGTGAGCGCCTGACGAACATGAGCGAGAACCAGGTCGCCAAGTGGCGGGGCCGGAACGTCGGCGTGGTCTTCCAGTTCTTCCAACTGCTGCCCACCCTGACGGTGCTGGAGAACGTGATGATGCCGATGAACTACGTCGGCACCTACGCCGGACGCCGCCGCGAGCGCGCAATGGAGCTGCTGGAGCTGGTGGACCTGCCCGACGTGGCGCACAAGTACCCCAGCCAGATCTCCGGTGGCCAGCAGCAGCGCGCCGCCATCGCCCGCGCGCTCGCCAACGACCCCAAGCTGATCGTCGGGGACGAGCCGACCGGCAACCTCGACACCGTCTCCGCCGGGCTAATGTTCGGGCTGTTCGAGGACCTGGTGGAGCAGGGCAAGACCATCGTCATGGTCACGCACGACCGCGACCTGGCCGGTCAGATCCCGCGCGTCGAGGAAGTGCGCGACGGGCGCATCGTCGCCCGCAGCGAGATCGACCGGCGGCTCGTGGCCTCCGTCGAGTAACACCGCACCATCCGGCGGCGGGGAGCGGCTTCCCCGCCGCCGCCAACAGATCTACAATGGTACTAGGGGCAGCGTGAACTGTGAGGAGAGGCACAGCATGGATATTTCCGAGCGTGAACAGGACGGCGTCACCATCTTTGTGCTCGACGGCCGCGTGGATAGTGAAGGCGCGGTAGACCTCGACATGGCCCTGCGCGCCGCCGTCGAGGAAGGCAAGCACAAGATGATCCTCGATATGTCCCAGGTGCGCTACATCAACAGCGCGGGCCTGCGTACGCTGGCCGACATCCTGACCGAGAACCGTAACGCGGGCGGCGACCTGCGCCTGGTGGCCCTCAACCCGAAAGTGCAGCGCATCTTCCAGATCATCGGCTTCGACCGCTTCTTCGCCATCGACCGCACGCTTGAGGAGGCGCTGGCCGCCTTCTAGGCCGCGCCGCAAGCGTCAGCGTTGCAGCAAGCATCCACGCCATGTTACCATCAGCCCCCATCCCTGGGGGCTGTTATTTTGCGGACCCGAAGGAACACACCATGACCTTTCTCGGCGAGCTGCGGGTGGACGCAGCACATGCCAGCCTGACGACGATCTCCCACTTCGTGCACAGCATCGCGCACCGGCTCGACCTGTCGGACCGGGCCGCCTTTGAGCTGGAGCTGGCCGTCGAGGAAGCCGCCACCAACATCATCGAGCACGCCTACCAGGGCGATCCGTCCGGGGTGATCGTGGTCCGCGCGACGGCGGC
>CAZGLU010000428.1:1845-3867 GCA_964526095.1 uncultured Anaerolineaceae bacterium
TCCGATCTCGTCGCGCTGACGGACTGGGGCATCCCGCTGAACCCGGCGGACGTCAAGCCCTTTGACATCACCGCGCCCATCGAGACCCGCATCCAGGGCGGCATGGGGCTGCACTTCATCCACTCGCTGACGGACCGCGTCGAGCGTGACATCGCGCCGGAGGCCGGGCAGCCGAACCAACTGCGCCTCATCAAGCGCATCGAGCGCAACGTGGCGGAGGCCCGCGCGGCCAACCCGTTCCAGGAACTCAATGCCGTGCGCACCATCAGCGAGATCATGACCACGCGCATCGACCTGGACGAACTGCTCAGCCTGATCATCAATAAGCTCGTGACGACGATCAAGGCCGAGCGCGGCACGCTGTTCCTGATCGACGAGGCGCGGCAGGAACTGTGGTCGCGCGTCCTGCTGGACGACCTGGGCGCGCTGCCGGAGATCCGCCTGAAGATCGGGGAGGGCATCGCGGGGCACGTCGCGGCAACGGGCCGGATCGTGAACATCCCGGACGCCTACGCCGACCCGCGCTTCAACCCGGAGATAGACCGCGTGACCGGCTTCCAAACGCGCTCGCTGCTGGCCGCGCCGCTGGTCAACCCGCAGCAGAAAACGATCGGCGTAGTGCAGTTGCTCAACAAGCGCGACGGACCGTTCACCACCCGCGACGAGCGGCTGCTGGCCGCGATGGCCTCCCAGGCGGCGGTCAGCATCGAGAACGCGCGGCTGTACCAGCAGGAGATCCAGCAGCGCGTCCTCCAGCGCGAGCTGGACACCGCACACGACATCCAGGCGAGCTTCCTGCCGGAGCGCATCCCCTCGGCACCGGGGTGGGAGATCTGCGACTTCTGGGAGCCGAGCCGGGGCGTGGCGGGGGACTTCTACGACTTCTACGATCTGGCGGACGGGCGCGTGGCGCTCACCGTCGCAGACGTGTCGGGCAAGGGCATCCCGGCGGCGCTGTTCATGGCGCTCAGCGTCACGGTGCTGCGCTTCGGCGTCAGCCTGAACCTGTCGCCCGACGAGGTGGTGCGCCGCGCCAACGAGTCGATCCTGGCCGCGCAGCGGTCGCGCATGTTCGCGACGGTCTTCCTCAGCTACCTGGACCCGGCCACGGGCGAATTGGAGTTCGCGTCGGCGGGCCACAACCCCGGCCTGCTCTACCGCGCCGGGACGGGGCGCTGCGAGGAACTGGCCTCCTCCGGCGTGGCGGTCGGTGTCTTCCCGAACGCCACCTACGAAACGAGACGCGTGCGGCTGGACCACGGCGACATCCTGGTGCTGTACACCGACGGCATCACCGAGGCGATCGACGCGGAGGAGGAGGAGTTTGGCGAGGAACGGCTCCAGGCGTTGATCGTGGAGCGGGCCGACCTCCCGGCGGGCGCGCTGTGCGGCACGATCGTGGAGGCCGTGAGGACGTTCACCGGCGAGCAGGCCCTCTCCGACGACGCCACGCTGATCGTCGTCAAGCGGCTCCCGCCCGCCGGTTGAGGTTCGGCTTGCGCTAGATCAGGATCCGGTCGATCGCGTCCGCCAACTGCGCCAGGTTGCGGACCTGGTACAGCTCATGGCACAGTGGCGCGTAGGCCAGCATGTCGCTGTCGCCCGTGCCCCACTGCGCCGGATACTCCGGGTTCATCCAGATCAGCTTGCGTGCGCGCCGCCCGATGTGGCTGAACGTGTCGAGCGCCGGGTCGTTGTAGTTGTTGCGCCCGTCGCCCAGGACGATCACCGTCGTGCGGCTGTCCACGCTGTCCATGTAGTTCGCCTCGAACTGGCGCAGGCTCCCGCCCAGGTCGGTGTTGTAGTGGCCGGGGGGCAGCTTGTGGAGGATGACGTGTACTGCGTCGTCGATGTGGCGCGCGAGCAGGTCATCGGTCACGTCTTCCAGGTGGTCGATGAAGGCGAAGCTCCGCGTCTTCTGAATCTGGTCCTGCAATTCGTAGAGCAGGCGCACAAAGAACTCGGCCAGCGGGCGCATCGACGTGCTCACGTCCAGGATGGCGACCACCTTCGGCTTGAGCC
>CAZGLU010000429.1:0-3842 GCA_964526095.1 uncultured Anaerolineaceae bacterium
CACGCTGATCGCCCTGCTCACCGCCGCAGCGATCGCGGCCCTGGGCTATCGCGCCGCCGCAGGCCGCATACGCCCGCTGGCCGGGTGGCTCGTCTACGCGGCGCTTGACGCAGCCCTGACGTGGCTCGTCTTCGGCGCGAACGCATTCGCGTGAGCCGCACACCAGCCAACCAGCGGCCATCCGTCGGTTGGCGGCGGTATTTTCTGCGCTACAATTGCCACGTTCACCACGTGGGATCATTTGGCACCGAACCGAGTGAGGACGTTATGCAGCCTGGCAATTCAGCGCGCTCGCGCAGTCTCGCACGACTCATCCTGGCGCTCGCCGCCATTACCCTGACGCTCAGCCCTGCCGCTCTGGCCGGGGCACAAACCGATCCGGAGGCACTCGCTACCCTACGGATCGCGACCCCGCCGATTGACAACCTCGACCCTGTACTCACCTCCCGCTTCGACCCGTACATGCGCGACCTGGTCGAAAACCTGTTCGTCGGGCTGACGCGCATCGATCCCGTCACGCAGACGGTCGAACCGGCGCTGGCCGAATCCTGGGCGGTCAGCGAGGATGGGCTGACATGGACGTTTACGCTGCGTGACGACATGCAGTGGGTGCGGTATGCAGGCGGTGAGGTCGTCGCCGTGCGGCCGGTCCAGGCCGGGGACTTCGTGTACGCCATCCAACGGGCCTGCGACCCGTTGCGCCCCTCCCCGGTGACCGCCAACCTGATGATCGTGCGCGGCTGCCAGACCGTCGCCAACGCGTTCCCGGAGGTGATCGACGACCTGTTCATCGCGCGGGAGATCGGCGTGCGCGCGACCGGGCCGCACACCCTGGAGATCGACATCCTGTTCCCCGCCGCCTACTTCCCGACGCTGGTCAGCACACCGGAGTTCCGCCCGCTGCCCCGCGAGGCCGTGACCGCCGCTGAGGATTGGACCGCGCCGGACACGATCATCACCAACGGCCCGTACGTCCTTGAAGCGCGCACCGCCGACGGACTGAGCCTCGTCCGTAACCCGTTCTGGCCGGACGACCTCGCGGGCAATGTGGGCCGCGTCACCGTCGCGTTCGAGGAGGGGACGCCCTCGCCCGCCAATGTGGACGTGGCCCGGCTGACCGCCGAAAGCGCGGAGGCGCTGCGTGCACGGGAGCCTGGCATTGTGTTCAGCACGGCGGATGCCCCGCTCACGGTGCTCGGTTTCTCATATGACCGCGAGGTGGTGCAGATCCCGGAGGTACGCCGGGGCCTCGCCCTCGCCATCGACCGGGAAGCGTTGGTCGAGCGGTTCTTCCCTGGGCAGGCCATCGCGCCAACCGGCTTCACGCCGCCGGGCGTTGTATCCGCGCCCGCCTTCGACGGCTTCACGTTCAACCCGGCGGCTGCGCGGTCGGCCTTCAGCGCTGCAGGCTTCCCCAACTGTGAGAGCATGCCCGAGCAGGTGATCGTCCTGGTCCCCGCCGAGAACCCGGTCTGGCTTGAGATCGGGGCGTTCCTGGTCGAGCAGTGGTCCACGAACCTGGGCTGCAACCCCGCCCTGTTCGACGTCATGCCGCTGGAGCGCGGCTTGATGATCGAGTTGAGCCACGGCACCTACGACGCCGAGCTGGTCACACGCTCGCATAGCTGGGTCGCGCAGTGGAGCGCCGACTACCCGGACGCGAACGCATGGATCAGCGACGCGCTGCACTGCCGCTACGGCTGGATCCGCACCGGACGCCCCTGTGACCGCGCGGACGCGGCGCTTGACCGTGCCGCCATCGAGGCGGACGAAGCGGCCCGCGCCGAGCAGTACGCCGAGGCGGAGGCGTCCTTCTTCGGACCAAACGGTTCGTTCCCCGTGATCCCGCTGTTCACCGGGCGCGCGACGTGGCTCCAGCAGCCGTGGGTGAGCGGCGTGAACGAGTACGGCCCGGCGCGCTTCGACCTGTGGACCATCGACACGGACGCCCAGCCCGCGCTGTAAACGAGCGCGCTCACGAACCGTAATAACGAAACAGGCGGCCATATGCGGGCCGCCTGTTGTTGTCTGTGGCTCAGGGGTGGCGTTAATTCGGCTCGCGGCGGAAGCTGATCTGGTACGACGTGGTGAGCGCCTCGCCACCACACGGCAGCGCCTCGACCGTCTGCGACGTCGCCCCGCCGCCGGGGATGCTGACAGTATACGTCCCGCCCGGCTCCATCACGAAGTCGGCATATTCGGGACCCCGGTCGGGTTTGAGGCCGGTGTAGAATGTGTCCGACCGGTCGCCCGACCACGCCACGCGCACCGGCACGCCGGGGATGCCCTGCCCGTTGTTATCGTACACCCGCACCTCGATCACGCCGTTCGTGTTCGGGTCGCAGAATGGGCGCACGCCCGCCACCACGTACCGCCCCAGCACCGAGGGCGAGGCCGTCGGCAGGAAGGCCGTGCCTGCCTCCGAGGTCGGCAGCGGCGGGGTCGGGGTCTTCGTCGGCGGCGGGACGGGCGTCGGGGAGGGCAGCGGGCTGGGCACCGGCGTCACGAAGCTGACCGGGGCCGGCGTCGGGTACTGCCCATCCGCGCAGCCGGACGCCCCCTGTGGCCGGTAGAGCTGCTCCAGGGCGCGCATCACGACGACATCGCTGTTGGTCTGGACCTGCACCCGCTTGTGCCGCTCGCAGGCGACCTGCGCCACCATGCTCCACACGTCCTGGCTGGGGCGCAGTTGGCGCAGCCGGTCGAACGCAAGCTGAAGGTCCTGGTTGTTCGCGAAGCTGAGCGCGATCGCCACGATGTAATCCTCGCGCGCGGCGGGGTTGAGCTGCCACGGCGCCGTGTTACGCTCGATGACGGGATCGATCTCCCACGTGTAGACCAATGCCAGACCGATCCCGACGGCGAGGCCGAGCAGCAGGCCGAGCACGGAAATGCCCCGGAAGGTCGGGCGTTGGGCGCGGACGCGAGGACGCATCAGGGCCGCCCTGTCAGGGGGTTGCGAACTGCGGCGGCGAGGGAACCGGGGTCGTGCGATAGACCTCCATGACCGGCGTCAGGCGGCCCATCGCCTCAGCCAGCGCGACCATCGGCCCGATGTTGGGCACGTTGCTCTGGCTGATGTAGCGTTCGGTGAGGTCCTGCACGTAGTCGAACAGGTTGGCCTCGCCCAGCGGCTGAAGCCGTGCCAGGGCAGCGTTCGCGTCGCGATCCACCTGATACCCCTCGGCCACCATCACGGTGTACTGCTCCCGGTACCAGGGCGCGAGCGCCGCCAGGGAGCTGTTCGTGTACTCGACCGGGAACGCCTCCCAGCCCAGGTACACCCCCACCCCCAACCCGGCGAGCAGGCCGATCAACAGCGAGCCGATCATGCGTTTCATGCGTGCGCCAGTTCCCGGATAGACTAGGCCAGTGCCACCTGTTATAATCTGGCCGCGCCGGATCGCGCAAGAATTCACCGCGCCGCGCACCCCGTGACGCAACCTCGGCGGCATCCCGGCCACAACAGAACGAGCCGGGGATGGCGATGATCCCGGCTCGCGGTGAATGCCGAAGGTGGGAGTCGAACCCACAAGGAGTTTCCTCCGCGCGATTTTGAGTCGCGTGCGTCTGCCAATTCCGCCACTTCGGCCAGCGACTTGAAGTATACGTGGATCGAGCCGATCCGTCAATGGGTTTTTCGCGTGCAGCCAGCCAACAGCCCGGTGGACTCCATGGACGAGCACAGCCTCATACGTGCGGCGAAACGCGGGGACGTCGAGTCGTTTAACGTGCTGGTCCGCACCTATCAGGAACTGGCGTTCAACGTCGCGTACCGCATCGTAGGTGATGCCGCCGCAGCCGCCGACGCGACGCAGGAGGCGTTCATCTCGGCCTTCACC
>CAZGLU010000430.1:0-3828 GCA_964526095.1 uncultured Anaerolineaceae bacterium
CCCACACCCTATCCTACACTCTTTCCCTACACGACGCTCTTCCGATCTCGTCCTGTGAGAGGGTTTGACGGTATGCTGGGCGTCAGGTGAAGCGAAAGGACGGGCCGTGATCCAATCCGAGCGGCGAAGACAGATCCTCGACCTCCTCATGCGGCAGCAGGCGGTGAGCGTCGCGGACTTGCGCGCGCGCTTCCACGTCTCAGAGATGACGATCCGCCGTGACCTGATGGCGCTGGAGCAGGAGGGCCTGCTCCGCCGCACGCACGGTGGCGCGGTCAGCAACCTGGGGCGCAGCTACGAGCCGCTGTTTCGCGTCCGCGCCGAGGAACATCAGACCGAGAAGCAGCGCATTGGCCGCCGGGCGGCCGAGTTGGTCCAGGCGGGGGACAGCATCGCCCTCGACGTGGGCACCACCACCCAGGAGGTCGCGCGGGCGCTGCGCGACCGGCGCAACCTCACGATCATCACCGCCAGCCTCCCCATCGCCTTTGAGTTGGTTTCCACGTTCCCCGTTGAGTCCGACATCCGCCTGATCGTGACCGGCGGCATTGTGCGCGCCGGGGAGTTGTCGCTTGTGGGCGAGTTGGCGCGCTCGGCCTACGAAAACCTGCACGTCGATATCGCCTTTATCGGCGCCGGGGGCGTCAGCCTGGACGCGGGCCTGACCGAGTACAACCTGGAGGACACGCAGATCAAGCGCACGCTGCTTTACTCGGCGCAGCGCAAGGTGCTGGTCGCAGACAGCAGCAAGTTTGGCCGCACGACCTTCGCCACCATCGGCCCGCTCTCGGTGATCGACACCATCGTGACCGACGCCGGACTGTCCCCGGAGATGGATCGGGCGCTGCGCGACCTGGGCATTAAGGTGCTGATCGCGGAGTGACGTCCCGCGCCGCTCACTCCAGCTCGACGATCTGGTGTCGCAGCGCGTAGAGCGTTGCCTGCACGCGGTTTTCCAGCCCCAGCTTTTGCAGGATGCTGCTGACGTGCGCCTTGACCGTCTTCAAGGTGATGTTAAGCTGGAGCGCGATCTCCTGGTTGCTCAGCCCGCGCGTCACCAGTTCCAGCACCTCCCGCTCGCGCTCCGTCAGCACGTCCGGCGACGGCTCCTGCTCCTCGCCCGGGCCGGGCCGCATCATCTCGGCCAGCCGCCGGGCCGCCTTGGGATGCAGGTACAGCTCGCCGCGCCGCGTCGCGTGGACCGCCGCCGCCAGCTCCTCCGGATCGACGTCCTTCATCAGGTAACCGGCGGCCCCGGCCTCGATCGCCTCTTTCAGCTTCACATCGTCGATGAAGCTGCTCAGCATGATGACGTTTATCTCCGGGTGCGCCGCGCTGATCCGGCGCAGCGCCTCGATCCCGTTCATCTGCGGCAGCACGATGTCCATCAGCACCACGTCCGGCAGCAGGGTGTCGATCTGACGTAGCGCCTCCTCCCCGGAGCCAGCCTGCCCGACGACCACGATCCCCGGCTGTGTGGACAGGAAGAAGATCAACCCCTGCCGGACCATCTGGTGGTCGTCCACCAGCAATACGCGCACGGGCGGTTCAGATGCCAACGTGTTCCTCCAGTTGCTGCGTGATCGGGATCTGGGCCGTGATCACGGTTTCCCGCCCCGGTTGTGACCGGACCAGCAGCGCCCCGCCCAGCAGTTCCGCGCGCTCGCGCATGCTCGTCAGGCCCAGTGAGTTGGATTCTTGCAGCGCGACGGTGGGGAGGTCAAACCCCACCCCGTCATCCTGAATGGTCAGCGTCACCATCTCGTCGCCCACCTCAAGGCGGACGGCGGCGTGTTTCGCCTGCGCGTGCCGCGCGATGTTGCTGAGCGCCTCCTGCGCGATCCGGTTCAGGTTGCGCTGGATCGGCTTGGGGATGGCGTTCACGTTGCCGGACAGGGTGAACTGCACCTCGGTGTTGGTCGAGTAGCGCACGCTCTGGATATGCTGGCGCAGCGCGTCCTCGAACGTGTCCTCCTCCAGGTCGATCGGGCGCAGTTCGTTGATCAGCCGCCGCATCTCGTTTTGCACGGCCTTGGTCTGTTCCACCAGCACGTTGAGCGCCTGCTCGTTCCCGTTCGCCATCGCGCCCAGCGACGATTGCAGCCCGCGCGCCGTCAGGCTCAGGATGAACAGTGACTGCGTGACCGAGTCGTGCAGCTCGCGGGCCAGCCGGTGCCGCTCCTCCATGATCGACAGCTTGCGCAGTTGGTTCTGAAGCTGCCAGTTCTCGATCAGGATCGTGAAGTTCTCGGCCAGCGTTTCCAGCAGCGTCTCGGAGCGTCCGGGGACCCGCTGGACGGCGTGGCGCATCAGGATCAGCAACCCCAGCACGCGCTCGTGCGACACCAGCGGGCGCAGGTACATCTTGTGCATGTTCAGCGCGTCCAGCGCGGCGAGCACGTGCGGCTCCAGCCCTGCGTCCTCCGAATGCGTGTCCCAGACGCGCAGCGGCTTCCGCGTCTCGATGACCTGCCGGATCAGGTTCGGCCCCATGCTGTGCAGCGCCCGGCTGACCAGGGTCCGACACGTGCGTTCGTCGTGGCAGTCGACCGGTTCCGTACAGTCCCGGCAGGCGTAGGCGGTCGAGGTGATCTGCCCGCTTTCGTCCACCATCGCCAGCGAGATCAGGTCCGTCCCCAGGATCGCGCGCGCCGTGATCAGCGCCTGCTGCGTGGAGCGGGTCAGGTCTCTCGGCCGGTTGACGAGGCTGGCGATCTCCAGGATCACGTTGAATTCGCGCTCGCGCTCGTTCAGCGCGGCCTGAAGCGCGGCGCGCTGCTCCTCGATGTCACGGTGCATGCTCTCGACGGCCTCGGCCATCGCGTTGAAGCGGTGGGTGAGGGCGACCATCTCGCGGTCCGCAGGGCGGATCGGCACGCGGTAGGACAGGTCGCCCGCGCTGATGGCGCTCGCGCCTTTCACCAACTCCTGAATGGGCAACGCCAGCCTGCGCAGCGTTACCAGGGCGCCGACCAGCACCACGACCAGGAACCCCCCGCTTTGGATCAGGCCGATGAACAGGAGCGTTTCGCCCACTGGCTCGATGCCGTGCGCGAGCAGGTACAGGATCGGGATGATGGTCAGCACCACAATGGGCAGCAAACCCAGCGCCAGGAACTGGACCGAGAGGCGTTGGATGAGGGGCGCGGTGAAGATGCGTATCAGCCTCATGCTTGACCTAACATTAAGCTAACAGGGTCCTGCGGCCCGGTGCGTTCGATGGAGATCGGGCGCACGCGAAGCGAACCGCATGCGCGGCCCCGTATTGGACTTAAGTCTAATCAAGGATTGAACTTTGGACCAATGTAATTGCTCACCATCCTTCCTATAATTTGCCCCATTAACCACCGGGGGAAGCCGGTGTAAATCCGGCGCTGTCGCGCAACTGAAACCCATCGTCGTTGGGAAGCCAGGAACCCCGTAGTCAAGGTTAGCGTCTCGCGTCAAGGCGCGCCCACCCCCAGGTGAGCGCGCATTTTTCGTTTTAGGCCGGGATGTGCCGCGCCCTGGTCGCCCTGGCCGGAGATGAGCCGCCCTGGCCGTCAGGCCCAGGCTTCGTCTCGTTAATCGTTCGTTCGATACATGGTATGTGAGTTCTGTTCAGGCATGGAGGCATAATGAGTTCAGAACAGAAATCCGCTCCGTCCCTGTCCCGCCGTAAATTCCTGAAGATCGCCGGGATCGCGGGCGTTGCCGCGCAGGCCGGGGGTCTCGTTGCGGCGGGCTTCCAGGCCGGGTCCGACCCCGAAAGCCTCACCGGCTGGGAGTCGTTCAACCCCGCCACCCAGTTCTTTAACCGTAAGCCGGTCGAGTTCGACGGCCCCGCCC
>CAZGLU010000431.1:0-3802 GCA_964526095.1 uncultured Anaerolineaceae bacterium
CATTTTTCCTTAACTCATGCCGACGCTCATCTTCAAGATCCATGATCAAGCCTAACTTAAGCAATCCCACGCTGGTACTGTAGGCGGGGCTTTTGAGCGCCTCGGCCATGCCGGTGATGCGCTCCGGCTGTGCGATGCGGACCGGGACGTTCAGCGTCTCCGCCGCAACCTGCCGCACGCCGGGCAGCAGGCTGCTGCCGCCGGTCAGCACGATGCCCGCACGCAGCAGCGCATCGTAGCCGCTGCGCTTGGCCTCCTTCATGATCATCTCGAAGATCTCGACCACGCGCGCGTTGATGATGTGCGCCAGGTCGGCGCGCTGGACCTTGCTCGGCAGGTCCTCACCGAAGGGCTGGACCGGGAACGCCTCCAACGGGCTGATGGCCTGCGGATCGGCGTGACCGTGCTCCAGCTTGACCGCCTCCGCCAGCTCGAACGGCAAGTGCAGCCCGTGTGCGATGTCGTTGCTGATGTGCTGCCCACCGATGGGGATCACGGCGGTATGCCATACCGCGCCGTCGATGAACATGGCGAGGTCGGTCGTGCCGCCGCCGATGTCCACGACCATCACCCCGGCCTCGCGCTCGTTCTCGGTCAGGATCGCGTCGCCCGCCGCGAGGGGGTTCAGGATGAAGCGGTCCACGTAGACGCCCGCCGCCTCAACGCATTTCTCCAGGTTCTGGATGTTCGCGGTAGACGCCGTGATGATGTGCGCCTCGACCTCCAGCCGGAAGCCCAGCATCCCGATCGGGCTGCGCAGGCCGGTCTGCTCGTCCAGCGTGTAGTTGCGCGGGATGACATGCAAGACCTCGCGCCCATGCGGCAGCGACACGGCCCGTGCCGCGTCCATGGCGCGCGCCAGGTCGTTGAACTGCACGCCGCGCTGGTTGGAGATGCCCACCACGCCGGTGCTGTTGATCGACTCGACGTGGCTGCCCGCCAGCGACACGAAGGCACGGCCAATCTCGTAGCCGCTGCTACGCTCGGCCTTGTGCACGGAGGAGGAGATCGCGCCGCTGAGGGCGTTCACGTCGATCACCGTGCCCTTGCGCATCCCATGTGACGGCTCGATCCCCACGCCGAGCACATGGATGTCGGACTCGCGGACCTCCCCCACAATGGTACACACCTTCGTGGTACCAACGTCAATACCTACCACCAGTTCGCCCATGACGCCCGTTTACTCGTTTTCCCGCCACAATACGCTCAAATAGGGCCGGTCCGGGGAGCTCACATCGACCTCGCCAGGCTGAATCCCCTGGTCGCGGATGATCTGCTCCTCGATCTCCATATAGACCAGGAGCTTCGTGTCAATCTCGGTCCCGTCCCCAAACCAGATCGTCCATCCGCCGCCGTGCCGGTACCCCAACCCCTTAATCGGGTCGTACAGCAGGACGTTGATGTTCGGGTGGCGGCGGCGCAGCAGCAGCGCACCATCGACGATCGTCTGCGGGATGCGCGTGCCGACGCCGATCGGGTCGGCGCTTTCCTCGGCCACGATGCGCAGCAGGTCATCCCGGTCCTCGCGCTGCTTCATCACGATGCCGTTCACGTCCACCCACACGCGTACGCCCTGCTCCCAGATCAGGACCGGCTCGCGCTCGGTCACCATGATCTGCACCATATTCGGCGGCCAGCCGACCACCACCTGCGCGTCGGCCAGGTTCGGCACCTCCTCCAGGCGCCGCTCGACCTCGGCCTCATCGATCCAGAAGATATGTTTCTGCGCGATCTCGCTGTAGCGAAAGATCTCCTCGCGCGTCAGGTAGCGCTCACCGCCGATGGCGACCGCATTCACATAAAAGGCATCGGCCGTCAGAAACAGGTACAACACGATCGACAGGCCGACGACGATCAAACCGGACACAGTACGCCAACTGAGCAGGCGCACAAGCCACAGCGTCCGGCGGCGTACCGCCACAGCCGGGCGCTGCGCCGGCGTGCGGGTCCGGGACGTCCGGCGTGGGATGCGGCGCGGCGTGGTCGTCCCCGCCAGGGGGCGCGCCTGTGAGCGTGGCAGCATCCGTTTGGGTTCAGCGTTGGAGATCCGAAAACCCGGTGCACCGCCGATGCGGCGAACATGACCCCGGCTCGAAGAATCACGCCGGGAGCGCCGCAGTCTGGTCTTCAATGAAGTTTGCATCACGGTGTCAATCGAGTCTCTGCATCGGATGACGCGGCGACCTGGGCGTCCACTCCCCCAAACAGGTCAGATTTTAAACCACGCACAGCGCTTTTCCCACACGTAAACCCACTATAATCCAACAACCCCTGCTTGCGCAAGCGCGGCAGGGGCCGGGGTATCGCGGGCGATCCCCGGCGAGGCGCAACCGTCGATAGAGGGGGGATTCGGCGGCCCACCTACCACGCGCCGATGAACTCGATCTCCGGCTCCAGCGCCACGCCGAAGCGGGCCTGCACCTCGGCGCGTGCGCGCTCGATCAGCGCGCGGTACTCGGCGGCGGTGCCGTGCCCCAGGTTCACAATGAAATTGGCGTGGACGGGCGAGATCTGTACCCCACCCTGCGTCACACCCTTGAGGCCAGCGGCCTCGAGCAGGCGCCCGGCGTGGTCGCCCGGCGGATTCTTGAAGATGCTGCCCAGGCTCGCGCCCGGCGGCTGGGTGCATTTACGGCGCGCGACGAAGGCATCCGCCCGCGCGCTGAGCTCCGCCGGGTCGGCGCCCGGCTCCAGCGCCAGGACGGCCTCCAGCACGAGGGACGTGCCGCGCGTGCCCTAGAGCGCCGAGTGCCGGTAGGCGTAGTCCAGGCGGGCGACGTCCCACCGCTCCTGCGTGACGGACTCCCCGGCGTGCAGCAGCGCCACTTCGCGCACGACGGCGGCCATGCTGCCGCCGTGCGCCCCGGCGTTGTTCACGACCGCGCCGCCGACCGTGCCGGGCACATTGACCGCCCACTCCAGCCCGGCCAGCCCGCGACTCATGCAGCGCCGCCCCAGCGTCGAGAGGCTGGCGCCCGACTCCGCGACGACGCGCCCATCGTCCCCGATCTGCACGTCTTTCGCGCGGTTGACGATCACCAGCCCGCGCACTCCGGCATCGGCCACCAGCACGTTCGCGCCGCCGCCTAAGACCAGCCACGGGATGCCCGCGTCGTGCGCGAGCGTCACGGCGTCCACCAGGTCGGCGCGGCTGCGCGCGACGAGCAGCGCATCCGCCGGGCCGCCGAGACGCGCGACGGTGAAGCGCGCGAGCGGCTCGTCCCGTTGCAGGGCGTCGCCAAAACGGGCTTGAAGCGGGGTGAAGTCGACCATCACGGGCCGTCCGTCCCTCGCGCCGCCAGCGCCGCGAGCAGGGCGCGCCCGGACTGCGGCGCATCCCCCGCCGAGAGGATCAAGACCTCGTCGCCGGGCTGGACCTCGCGGGCCAGCAGCGCCGCCGTGGCGTCCAGGTCGCCGCTGTAGCGCGCGTCCGGGTGGCCGGTGTCGCGGATGGACGAGGCGATCCCCGGCGCGTCGAGGCCGGGCGTGACGGACTCGCGCACGGAGTAGACGTCCGTCACCAGGACATGATCGGCCCGCCCGAAGGACCACGTAAAATCGGCGGCCAGGGCGCGCAGGCGGCCATAGGTGTGCGGCTGCCACACGGCCCACAGCTCGCGCAGGCCGGGGCGCGCGCGGTGCGCCTCCAGCGTGAGGCGGATCGCGGTCGGGTGGTGCGCGTAGTCGCTGACCACCGTGACGCCCGCCGCCGTACCCAACGTCTCGCCGCGCCGCTGCGTGCCCGCGAACGACTCAAACGCCGCCGCGATCGCGTCGAAGGGCACGCCGAGGTGGTCCGCCA
>CAZGLU010000432.1:0-3799 GCA_964526095.1 uncultured Anaerolineaceae bacterium
GTGTCAGGGCCGGAAGGCAGCAGCACTAAGGATTTCACCCTGGGTGCCGCAGGAGTGCCTGGTCTGAGCAACGTGCTCGCAATCCGCCGCTTGCCGTTTATGGGCGCATGTTATGGGCGCCTGAACGCTGTATGACCGACGATACGCTGCCCTCCCGCTTCTTCCGCCGCCCGCGTGACCGCCGCTTCTGGCTCGGCGCGCTGGTGGCCGCCACGCTGGTATTCGTCGGCGCCGCCGCGCTGGCCTTCCGCCTCACCCATACCGCCGTGACGCTTGAGCTGGAGGGCGAGTCGTGGGACTTCTATACCTCGGCGGACACGGTCGAAGATCTACTGGCCGCCGAGGGCATCCCGCTGGAAACCGATGATGCGGTGCAGCCGCCGCCCGGTACCCGTCTGGAGGAGGGCATGACGGTCCGCGTGGAAAAGGCGCGGACCGTGTTCCTGGACGTGGACGGGGAGGCCCGGTCGGTCCGCACGCGGGCGACCACCCCGGACGCAATCCTGCGCGAGCAGGGCATCACGCTTGAGCCGTATGACGTGGTGCTGGTCGATGGGGCAGCCTACAGCGCGGACCAGCTTGCCGCCGCCGAGTGGGATGCGCCGCCGCTCGCGCTCGCCGTGCAGCGGAGCGCCGAGGTGACCGTATACGACGGCGCCGAGGAGCGCGTGATCGTCACCACTGCCCCCACCGTCGCGCAGGCGTTGGACGCGCTCGGCCTGACGCTCTACGTCGGTGACCTGATCACGCCGCCGCCGGAAACGCCGGTCAGCGATGGGCTGGTGGTCCGGATCGAGCGCTCGTTCCCCGCGACCCTGGCCGCCGATGGACGGCAGTACGTGACGCGCGTGCGCGGTCCGACGGTAGGCGACGCACTGGCCGCGATCGGCGTACCCCCCACCGGCAGCGATTACACCGACCCGCCGCTCGACTCCGCGCTGGCCCCAGGCATGACGATCCGGTTGGTGCGCGTCACGACCGAGCTGGTCAGCGAGGAGGCCGAGGTCCCGCCCGCCACGCTGTACTGGCCCGACCCACGCCTGCCGGTGGGTAGCCGCCGCGTGCTGGTCGAGGGCGTTGCCGGGCGCGCGCTGCGGTTCATCGCCGTGCGCTATGAGGACGGCCAGCCTGTCGACCGCAGCCTGCTTGACGAACGCCTGCTACAGGCCCCCGCGCCGCGCCTGGTCGCCATCGGAACCGGCCCGGCGCATTGAGCGCAGAACGACCGACCGGCGCCGCCCCCCACCGGGGCGCTTGACGCCAACCTATTGTCACCAACCCATAGCCACTGAAGGTTCGCCACGATGAATGACCGGGAACGGCTCGAACGGCACGACATCGCCCCGAAGAAAAGCCTGGGGCAGAACTTCCTGCACGATCCGCACGCGCTGGAGAAGATCGTCGAGGTGGCGGACGTGACGCCCGACACCACCGTGCTGGAGATCGGGCCGGGCACGGGCAACCTGACGCGCGTCCTGGCCGGGGCGGCGGGCCGCGTGATCGCCGTGGAGCTGGACGACCGCCTTGTGCCCCTGCTCCGGGAGGAGTTCGCCGCGCAGCCGCACGTCACGGTGATCCATGGCGACATTTTGGAACTGGACCTGCGCGCGCTGCTGGGGGACGAGCCTTACGTCGTCGTCGCCAACCTGCCGTACTACATCACCAGCGCCATCCTGCGCCGCCTGCTGGAACACGAGCCGCGCCCGCAGCGCCTCGTGCTGACGGTACAGCGCGAGGTGGCTGAGCGGCTGGTCGCCAGACCGGGGGATATGAGCCTGCTGGCGGTCAGCGTGCAGTTCTACGGCGCGCCGCAGATCGTGACGCGCCTCAACCCCGCCGCCTTCTGGCCCCGCCCGGAGGTCGAGTCGGCGGTCGTGCGCATCGACATCCACCCCGCGCCGCCCGTGGACGTGCCCGACGAGCGCGCGTTCTTCCGCGTCGTGCGTGCGGGCTTCAGCCAGAAGCGCAAGCAGCTTCGCAACGCGTTGGGCAGCGGACTGGGTGCCGGGAAGCGCCGCGCCGACGCGTACCTGGCCCGCGCCGGTCTGGACCCCAGCCGCCGCGCCGAGACGCTCAGCCTGGACGAGTGGGCCGCCCTCACGCGCGCCGTCGCCGCCGTTGATGCTGAGGCGTGAGGCGCACAGCCGTCAGCGGTTGGCTGTCCGGGCGGGTTAATGCCCTTTTTCGCTTCCGATATGTGGAAAGTCTGGGCGGGTTTGCAAACCCGCCCCTACGCGACGCGCGGAAATGGCTTTGCTCCCCCTCTCTAGCCCAGACTGGAGAGGGGGCCGGGGGGTGAGGTCTCCGTCGCTCCCCTTCCTTCGTTGTGGGGGAAGGAGCCAAGGGCCGGGGGATGCGGTCCGCGCTAAAGCTGGAACCCCGGCTTGAACGGCACCACCTTACGGTGGTAGTTCGTGCAGTACTGTTCAAGCTGCATCTCCAGGGCCTTCCAGCGATCGCTCTCCAGCATGGCCTGGATCGTCTCCAGGTCCTCCGCCACGAACTCCGCCTGCCGCACGGGCTGATCCTGCCCCCATATCGTGTGGAACACCCGGAACATATACAGGCCCATATCCTGCACAGTCGGGACCATCTCATTCATCACGAACTGGTAGTACAGCTCGATCTGCATGGGAAGCGGGTCGTAAAAAAGCATCAGCTTGTAGCGTGGGATGATGTGTTTGGCCATAGCTATGCATGCTTTCTAGCCGGCCCGGCGGCGGGATAGCGCCCCGGTCATCGCCAGCGGCCGGGAACCGTCGTGCCGCAGCGTGGGCATACGCCGTTGGTCTCGGCCAGCAGGTTCTCGCGCACCCGGTAGCCGACCCGCCGCACGACCGGCGTGTTGCAGCCGGGGCAGAGTGTGTCCTCCCAGGGGCCGACCGCGCCGGGCAGGTTCCCCGCATAGACGTAACGCAGCCCGGCCTCCACGCCGATCTCCGCCGCGCGGCGCAGCGTTTCGACCGAGGTCGGTGGCGTATCGGTCATCTTGTAGTCGGGGTGGAAGGCCGTGACGTGCCACGGGATGTCGGGCGACACGCTCCGGATGTAGCTCGCCGCCTCCCACAGCTCGTCGTTGCTGTCGTTGAAGCCGGGGACGACGAGCGTCAGCACTTCGAGCCAGATGCCCGCCTCGTACACCAGCCGGATCGTGTCCAGCACGTTCTGAAGCACCCCGCCCAGTTCGCGGCGGTAGTGCCGGTCGTTCATCGTCTTGAGGTCGATCTTGTAGCCGTCGAGCCAGGGCGTCAGGTACTTGATCACCTCCGGCGTGCCGTTGCCGTTCGAAATGTAGAGCGTCATCAGGCCCGCGTCACGCGCCTTCTTGAACACCTCGACCGCCCACTCGCTCGTGATCAGCGGCTCGTTGTACGTGCTGGCGACCGCCCGCGCCCCGTAGCGCCGCGCCAGCGCGACCAGCTCCTCCGCCGACGTGGGTATGTAATCCCGCCCGGCGGCCTCGTCGCGCAGCGTCTGCGAGATCTCCCAGTTCTGGCAATAGCTGCACCGGAAGTCGCAGCCCAACATGCCGAAGCTCAGCACCGCCGCCCCCGGCGTGATGTGGCAGAACGGCTTCTTTTCGATGGGGTCCACCTGGAGCGCGCCCACGTAGCCGTGCGGCACGTACAGCGTGCCCCCGTCGTTGTACCGGACCTTGCAGATCCCCCGCCGCCCGTCCTTGATCAGGCAGCGGTGCCCGCACGCCACGCAGCGCAGCTTGTGCTCCGCCTCGTCCACGACCTCGACCAGCTCACCGGGCACGGTCAGCCGGTCGAGTTGTTCCTGTAACGTCATCGCG
>CAZGLU010000433.1:0-3794 GCA_964526095.1 uncultured Anaerolineaceae bacterium
GGAATCTCGTGACTGGAGTTCAGACGTGTGCTCTTCCGATCTCAGGTAGAAGCGGCTCTCGCCGGGGTCACCCTGGCGTCCCGCCCGCCCGCGTAGCTGGTTGTCGATGCGCCGCGCCTCGTGGCGCTCCGTGCCGAGCACGTACAGGCCACCCTGTTCCAGCACCTTCTGCCGGTCGCGGGCGACCTCGGCCTTCGCCTCGGCCAACACCTCCTGCCACTGCTCCTCGGTGGCCTCGGTGATGTCGATGCCGTAGCGCTTGCGCAGCTTCTCACGCGCCAGCCCGTCCGGGTTGCCGCCGAGCAGGATGTCCACGCCGCGCCCGGCCATGTTCGTCGCGATGGTGACCGCACCGGGGCGGCCCGCCTGCGCGATGATCACGGCCTCGCGCTCGTGTTGCTTGGCGTTGAGCACGTTATGGGGGATGCCCGCCCGGTCGAGCAGCTTGCTCAGCCGCTCGCTGGTCTCGATCGCGGTCGTGCCGACCAGGACCGGCTGGCCGCGCTGCTGGCGCTCCTTGATGTCCGCGACGACGGCGTTCCACTTGGCCTTCTCATTCATGTAAATGAGATCCTGCCGGTCCTCCCGGATGCAGGGCAGGTTGGTGGGGATCACCGTCACCTCGAGCTTGTAGATCTCCTCGAACTCGCTGGCCTCGGTGACGGCCGTGCCGGTCATGCCCGCCAGCTTTTCGTACATGCGGAAGTAGTTCTGGAACGTGATGGTCGCCAGCGTCAGGTTCTCGCTGCGGACCTCCACGCCCTCCTTCGCCTCAATCGCCTGGTGCAGCCCTTCGGAGAAGCGCCGCCCGTGCATCAGGCGCCCGGTGAACTCGTCGACGATGATCACCTGGCCGTCCATCACGACGTAATCCTTGTCGCGCTGGTAGACCACGTGCGCGCGCAGGGCGTTGTCCAGATAGGGCAGCATCTCGGCGTTTTCGGGGCTGTAGAGGTTGTCCCCCTTCAAGATGCCTTCGCGCTGAAGCTGGCGCTCGATCTTCTCGACGCCCGCCTCGGTCAGATACACGCTGCGCGTGCGCAGTTCCTCGACGTAGTCCCCGTCCGGCTCCTCCCGGTCGATGCTGTCCTGGCTGCTGGGCTTCAGCGAACGGACCAGGCGCGCGAACAGCCCGTAATAGTCGGAGGGGGCGTCGGCCATCCCGCTGATGATCAGCGGCGTCCGGGCCTCGTCGATCAGGATGTTGTCCACCTCGTCCACGATGGCGTAGTAGTGGCCGCGCTGCACCAGCCGGTCCAGGCTGTGGACCATGTTATCGCGCAGGTAGTCGAAGCCGAACTCGTTGTTCGTGCCGTAGGTGATGTCCGCCTGGTAGGCTTCGCGCCGCTCGATCGGCTCCAGGAACTGGAAGCGTGCGTCGTCGCTGCTCCACTTCGGGTTGAAGCGGAACGAGTGCATGGTATCCGTCTCGCCCCGGCTCTGGATCACGGCGGCGGTCAGCCCCAGAAAGTCATAGATCGGCCCCATCTGCTGCAAGCCGAACTTGGACAGGTAATCGTTCGGCGTCACGAGGTGCACGCCGCGCCCCGTCAGCGCGTTCAGGTACAGCGGCAGGGTGGCGACCAGCGTTTTACCTTCGCCGGTCTTCATCTCCGCGATCTTGCCCTGGTGCAGCACGATCCCGCCGATAAGCTGCACGTCGAAGTGGCGCAGGCCGATGGTCCGCACGGATGCCTCGCGCACCAGCGCAAAGGCTTCCGGCAGGATGTCGTCGAGCGTTTCGCCTTCCTCGAGCCGTCGGCGGAACTCGTCCGTCTTGGCCCGCAGCTCGGCGTCGCTGCACGCCTGCATCTTCGGCTCCAGCGCGTTGATCTGCTCCACCGTCTCGCGGTGTTTGTTCAGTTCGCGCTCGTTGGGGTCGCCGAACACGGCTTTTGCCAGTGATTTAAGCATCGTTCCTCACACCTGTAGGGGGCAGCCGACCAGCCGCTCGCCCTACTGCAATTTCAAGGGATCGTGATGGTGCATGACGGGTTGATTATAACATATCGGGAGACGGGCATGAAGCACGGCGCGGGGCCGATCTCAGCCGAGAAGCGTGGCGATCGCCGCCAGCGCGAGCACAATGGCGAGGATGGCCAGCAGCGCCAGCGTCACGAGCAGCGCGATGGCCCAAACCGGGATCTTGCCGCCGCCGTCGGACGGGACGGCGCGCCTGCGGGGTGGTTGGGCGCGAAACCGATCCTTGTCATACGGCTCGACCTCCCAGTGTGTTTGCTGGTGGAGCGAGCGCGGCACGACGCCCACTGGCGGGCGGCGCTGCCGGTGGGCCTGGGCAGGCGGGGGCGGCATGGGGGGCAGGCCCTCGTCCACGTACCCGGCGGCCAGGTCCTCGATCTCCAGGTCATCTTCAGCCAGGTCGTCCTCGTCCGCCGCGCCCCAGGCATCGTCCTGCCCGTCGGAACCCCACCCGTACCGGCGCCGGCGCTCTTTGGGGGATGGCACACCGTCATACGGTGTGCCCGGATCGTACTCAGACATGCGCGCACCTCGCTCTCAAGCTGGTCGTATCCCTTACTATCAGTGTACCCCCATTCGCGCGCGTTTCCCGGCTTTGGGCTGACAGTCCGGCGACCGCCTGCTGACCGGCGGTGGGGCGGGTGCGGCGGGACGGCGTGTCAGGCTTTGCCAGCCCGGTTGAGCAGCTCCGCGACGGCGTGGCCGGGGTCCAGCTCGCGTGCCGTGACGCGCTCGATGGCGTCCGCCACCGCACCGGGGGGCAGCCCGGCCAGCAGCCGGTCGAGCAGCGCATCACGCAGCCGCGCGACCAGCGCCGTCTCGACGCGGTGCCGCTCGCGCTCGTGCATCTGGCCGGTGGCGGTCAGGTGGGCGCGGTGGCGCTCGATGGCATCCGCGAGCGCGTCAAAGCCCTGGTTCTCGGTGGCGACGGTCTTGAGGATCGGCACGGGCCACGTGTCCGGCTCCGGCGGGGCGCCGCCGTCGTCCTGGAGCAGGCGCTGGCCGTGGTGCGGCACGGCGCGCTGCCGGTGGCCCAGCTCGACCATGGCCCGCAGGGCGCGCACGGTGTTTTCCACGCCGGGGCGGTCGGCCTTGTTCACCACCAGGATATCCGCGATCTCAAGGATACCGGCCTTGATCGCCTGCACCTCGTCGCCCAGGCCGGGCGCATCCACCACGATCGTCGTGTGCGCCGTGCGTGCGATGTCCACCTCGCTCTGCCCGGCGCCGACCGTCTCGATCAGCACCACGTCGAAACCGGCGGCGTCGAGCACGTGCGTGACGTCATGGGTGGCCGCGGCCAGCCCGCCGAGGCTGCCCCGGCTCGCCATGCTGCGGATGAACACACCCCGGTCGCCCGCAAGGTCGCCCATGCGGATGCGGTCGCCCAGCACGGCGCCGCCGCTGAACGGGCTGGTGGGGTCCACGGCGATGATGCCGACCGTCTGCCCCCGCGCGCGCAGGACGCGTGCCAGCGCGTTGACGACCGACGACTTGCCGGTGCCGGGCGCGCCGGTGATCCCGACGATGGCGGCGCGTCCGGTGTGCGGGTAAAGGGCCGCCAGCGCGTCGCTCGCGCCGGGCGCGCGGTCCTCGACGCGCGTGATCAGGCGGGCGAGGGCGCGGCGCTCACCGGCCCGCACCCCTTCGACCAGCCGGGCGGTATCTGCTGGCATGGCGGCGTCAGGATCGTTCCGCGAGGGCGCGGTTGATGTGCTCTACGATGGCCTCGGTGCTGGTGCCGGGGCCGAACACGGCGCTGACGCCCATCTCAGATCGGAAGAGCACACGTCTGAACTCCAGTCACCGCTCAT
>CAZGLU010000434.1:0-294 GCA_964526095.1 uncultured Anaerolineaceae bacterium
GCTCGGAGAGCAGCTACCGCGTCCTGTAGCGGCGCGACGGGCGGCGCCGGTCCAGGGGCCGCCTAGGGGTGGTAGCGGCGTTCCAACTCGGCGGCGACGTCGTCGGGCGAGAGGCCGCGCTGCGCCAGCAGCACGAGGCAGTGATACGTCAGGTCGGCCAGCTCGGAGATCACGCGCTCGTCGCCCTGGCCCTTGACCGCCAGCACGACCTCGATCGCCTCCTCCCCGATCTTCTTCACGATCTCGTCCTCGCCTGCCTCAAACAGGCTGTTCGTGTACGAGCCGGGCTTGGGG
>CAZGLU010000434.1:304-3787 GCA_964526095.1 uncultured Anaerolineaceae bacterium
GGGGTTGGCCTTGCGGTCCTCGATCAGCGCGAACAGCCGCGCCAGCATGTCACTCATCCCCGAACGCCTCCAGGGTGCGGAAGAAACAGCTTACGTTCCCGGTGTGGCACGCCGGTCCCGCCGGGTCCACCTTGATCAGCAGCGTGTCGGCGTCACAATCCACCCAGATCCCCGTCACGGCCTGCGTGTTGCCGCTGGTGCGGCCCTTATGCCATAGCTCGTGGCGGCTGCGGCTCCAGAAATGCGTCTCGCCCAACTGGACGGTGAGGCGCAGTGCCTCGGCGTTCATCCACGCCATCATCAGCACCATGCCGGTCCGCTCGTCCTGCACGACGGCGGGGATCAGCCCATCGGCGTTCCACTTCAGCCGGGGCAGGATCGCCTCCAGGTCAATCATGGGCCGCCTCCGTCTGGCGCACTGCGACGCCGCGCTCAGCCAGATACCGCTTGACCTGACCGACGCTCAGTTCCCGGTAATGGAACAGGCTGGCCGCCAGCGCCGCATCCGCCCCGCCGTCAGTCAGCGCCGTGTAGAAGTCGTCCAGCTTCCCGGCGCCCCCGGACGCGATCACGGGGATGCTCACCGCGTCGGCGACCGCACGCGTCAGGCGCAGGTCGTAACCGTCGCGTGTGCCGTCGCGGTCCATGCTCGTCAACAAGATCTCACCCGCGCCGCGCCGCTCAGCCTCGCGCGCCCACTCGATCGCGTCCAGGCCGGTCGGCGTGCGCCCGCCGCTGACGTACACCTCATAGTTCGAGCCGGTCCACCGCGCGTCGATGGCGACCACGATGCACTGCGACCCGAACCGCTCCGCGCCCTCGTTGATCAGGTCCGGCGTGCGGACCGCCGCGCTGTTGATGCCGATCTTGTCTGCACCGGCCAGCAGCGTTGCGCGCATGTCGGCCACGGTCCGCAGCCCGCCGCCCACGCAGAACGGGATGAAGATCGCGTCGGCCACGCGCCGGACGACGTCGAGCATCGTGTCACGGCCCTCATGCGTCGCGGTGATGTCGAGGAACACCAGCTCGTCTGCGCCCTCCCGGTCGTAGATCACGGCCTGCTCGACCGGGTCGCCCGCGTCCCGCAGGTTCACGAAGTTGATGCCCTTCACGACGCGACCCTCAGCCACGTCCAGGCAGGGGATGATGCGTTTGGCTAACATACAGCAGACTCCTGAGCCGACAGCTCTTAGTGGTTAGCGATCCGCCCGCTCGGCTGAATAAAACAGGTGAACCTCACCCCCAACCCCTCTCCAGTCCGGGCTGGAGAGGGGGAGCAACATCCGGTAGGTGGGTAGCTTCCCCTCGCTTTCTGTGGGGTAGGGTAGGACCGGGCGGGTTAGAAACCTGCCTCTACCGGACGCGCTGCGATGCGTTTTTCTCCCCTCTCCAGCCCAGACTGGAGAGGGGCCGGGGGTGAGGTCCTAATACACTCCGACGAACGCGAACACGCCCCGTGCGATCATCACGAGCAGCCGCAGCACGACGATCCTCTCGCCTCACAGCGGGTTGGACGCGATCCGAATCGCGTCCTCGAGGCTGAACCGGCCCTCGTACAGCGCCTTGCCGATCACCACGCCCGCGATCCCGCCGATCTCCCACAGGCGCACGATGTCGTCCAGCGACGCCACGCCGCCCGACGCGATCACCGCCAGCCCGGTCGCCCGCGCGAGGCGCGCCGTCGCCGCGACGTTCACGCCGCTCAGGTCGCCGTCGCGCGAGATGTCGGTGTACAGCGCATGGCGCACCCCGTCCGCCGCGAAGCGCTTGCCGAGGTTCTCGGGCGTCCAGAAGCTGCGCTGCTTCCAGCCGTGCGTGGCGACCCAGCCATCCCGCGCGTCAAGCGCCACGGCGACCGCTTCCGCCCCGAAGCGGCGCACCGCCTCCCCGGCCAGGGCGGGCTGCTGCACGACGAGCGTGCCCAGCACCACGCGCGCCGCGCCACCGTCCAGGGCGCGGGCGGCGTCGTCCAGCGTGCGCAGCCCGCCGCCGAACTGCACCGGCAGCCCGACGCCCGCCAGCGCGCGCAGCGTGTCGAGCGCGAACGGCGCCTCGCCCAGCGTCCCGTCGAGGCTGACGACGTGCAGCCACGACGCGCCCGCCGCCTTCCACCGCTCCGCGACCGCGAGCGGGTCGTCGCCGTGTACCGTCTCCTGGTCGGGGTCGCCGTAGCGCAGCCGCACCACGCGCCCCTGCCGGATGTCAATCGCGGGATACACGATCATGGGGTCCACTCCACGAAGTTCTTCAGGATCCGCAGCCCGACCTCCTGGCTTTTTTCCGGATGCGGCTGGATGCCGAAAATGTTGCCGCGCCCGACGACCGACGGGTACGTGATGCCATACTCGGTCGTCGCCACCACGTCCGCCGGGTCGCCGGCCTCAACGTAGTACGAGTGCACGAAGTACGCGTAGCTGCCGTCGGGGACGTCCCGTAGAAGCGGACTTTCCTGCCGCACCTGGAGCTGGTTCCATCCGATGTGTGGCACCTTCAACCCGTTCGCGGCGAAGCGCGTCACGCGCCCCGGCAGCAGGCCCAGGCCCCGGTGCTCGCCCATCTCGTCGCTGGACTCGAACAAATACTGCATGCCCAGGCAGATGCCGATCAGCGGGACGCCTGCCGCCGCCGCCTCGCGCAGTGGTGCCTCGAAGCCCGCCTCACGCAGCGCCGCCATGCCCGCGCCGAACGCACCCACCCCCGGCAGCACGATCTTCTCCGCGCCTTCGAGTTGGTCCGGCGTGCGGGCCGTCGTGACGTCCGCGCCGAGATGGACCAGCGCGTTCCGGACGCTGCGCAGGTTGCCCGCGCCGTAGTCGATGATGGCAATCATGCTGTGTCCTCCTCGCGCCAACTGGCCACCAACAGGCGCTGCTCGGTCGTTTCAGGCGAGCCGTAATCCCCGCCGCGCAGCCGTACCAGCGCATCAAGCGCCTCCGTCCCGGTCATGCCATGCCGCACCAGCCAGCACCCGATCACGGTGCCGGTCCGGCCCACGCCGCCCAGGCAGTGCACGTAGACGGTGTGCCCCTCGGCCAGCGCGGCGTCGAGCGTATCCAGGATCGCCACCATGTGCTCGCGATCCGGGATGTCCATGTCCGGGATCGCCATGCGGCGGTGGTACAACCGGCCCCCGATGGCGCTCCGGTAGGCGTCAAGCCGGTAGGGGCGGGCCTCCCCCGTTTCGGTCAGGTCGAGGAAGAACGTCACGCCCGCCGCCAGCACGCGCTGAAGCCGCTCCAGGGCGCGCGCTTCCGACGCTGCGCCGGGGTACGGGCCGGCCAGCAGGCGGTCCGGCTGCACCCAATACGCGCCGGGTAGGGGCACGGGGGATCCGTCCATCGCCTTATCCTCTCGATCTTACACCCGGCGGCGTCCGGGGCCTATTGGTCAGTTTGCCCGGCCCTCGCCCGGCGTATCCGGCTGCATTAGTATTTGAAGATCGGAAGAGCACACGTCTGAACTCCAGTCACGAGATTCCATCTC
>CAZGLU010000435.1:0-2141 GCA_964526095.1 uncultured Anaerolineaceae bacterium
CGGACCGGGTTCGCCATCGGCGGCGTGCCCCCGGTCGCGCACAGCACGCCGCTGCGCACGTTCATCGACCGCGACCTGTTCCAGCACGCCGAGATCTGGGCCGCGGCGGGCACCCCACACGCCGTCTTCCGCCTGACGCCCGCCGACCTGGAGCGCATGACGGGCGGCGCCGTGGTCGAGATCGCCTGAGCCGCGCCCGCCCACCATGCCCGCCTCGTCGCCGCCCCGCGCAACCCAACCCGCCGCCCTGGTGTTCGCCCTGGCCGGGGTGCTGTGCCGTGTCGGGCTGCTGCTCGCGCCGTCCGCCGGGGCGGCCCAGACCGCAACGCCGGTCCCGTCGCCCACGCCCAACGCCCGCGCCGACGGGACGTTGGAGTCCGCGCGGCTGCTGCTCGACACGGGCACGACAGCCTATTACACCATCACCTATTGGAGCGACGGGCTGCGCGTCACGGGCTACCTCGGCAAACCGAAGGGGCGCGGCCCCTTCCCCGCCGTGATCTACAACCGGGGCGGCTATGGGGGCACCGGGGCGCTGATCGGCGCGGAGATCGTGCCCTTCGTGGAGGCGGGCTTCGTCGCGGCAGCGTCCCAGTACCGGGGCAACGTGGGCGGCGAGGGGCGGGAGGACTTCGGCGGCGCGGACGTTCACGACGTCACCAACCTGCTGGCCGCCGTCGCCCGCCTGCCCTATGTGGACCCCGACCGCATCGGCATGATGGGCGGCTCGCGCGGCGGCATGATGACCTATCTCGCGCTCAAGCAGGACGCGCTGGACGGCACCGCCCGCATCAAGGCGGCGGTCACGGTGGGCGGCATCGCGGACCTGTTCGCCTGGGGCCAGCAGCAGGGCTATGTGGTCGGGCAGGTGTACGGGCCGCTGATCGGCACCACCCCCGCCGCCGACCCCGCCCCCTTCGAGGCACGCTCCGCCGTCTACTGGCCGGAGTTGATCAACGCGCCGCTGCTCCTGCTGCACGGCGAGGCCGATACGACCGTATCCGTACAGCAGAGCCGTACCCTGGCCGAAAAGCTCCTCGCGGCGGGTAAGACGGTCGAGCTGCGCACCTTCCCCGGCGGCGACCATCCCCTGACCCGCTTCCACTCCGGCTACCACGACGCGCTCGACTGGTTCGCGCGGCACATCGGCACGCCCGGCGCCGACCACAGCTTCGCCGCGCACGAACAGGCCATCGCCAACATCGCCACCTGGTTCGTCGTGCGGTCTCAAGGCTGATCCGCCCCGCCCCATCGGATTGCTAGGCGACATCTTAATATCTTGATGCAAGCAATTTGCGATATCTATAGCCCGGCAGTATGATCCTGACTTGCAAAATTAGTTCGCATCTAACCAATTTTATAAATGGGGGGTAAAATAATGGATTGTTGTTCCAGGCGCTGGCGTGGGGCCAACGTCCGATTGTGTTACATCGTCCTGATCTGCCTGCTGCTCGTCCCGACCTCGCTCGCCCATGCGGCCCGGGCGCTCCGTCAGGCCTCCGGCGCGATCTATATCAACGACCCCGATCCGGATCCGTATGTCATCAACACCACGCTGGAGCTGGAGATCGTCGTGTCGGACTCCGGCGAGATCACCGACCTGGATGTGTACCTCGATTTCTTACACGACATGCCGGACGATCTGACGATCCAGCTCTCGCACAACGATCTCACCGTCATGATCTATCGGCGTTCATGTAGTGAGCTCTCGTTCCAGGTCACGATCGACGACGAAGCGCTCGACAGTCACGAACAGTGCCCCACCCCGGCAAGCATCCGTTCGCCGGGCAACCTGAATCAATTTTACGGGATGGACGTCAATGGCACGTGGACGCTCCGCTTCAAGGATGGGCCCCAACAGGGCGCAGGCCAGATCCGCGAGTGGCGTCTGATCGTGAACGGCGGCGAAACAACCAACGCCGCGCCGGCCGCGACCGACGACGCCTACACGACCGCCGAGGACACGCCGCTCACGGTCCCCGCAGCCACCGGCGTGCTGGCGAATGACAGCGATCCCGACGGTGATCCCCTGGCCGCCAGCCTGACCACCGGACCCGCCCACGGCACCCTGACCCTGAGCGCGGACGGCTCGTTCACCTACACGCCTAACGCGAATTACCACGGCGCCGACAGCTTCACCT
>CAZGLU010000435.1:2241-3773 GCA_964526095.1 uncultured Anaerolineaceae bacterium
GCTTCACCTATACCGCCAGCGATGGTAACGGCGGCACGGACACCGCCACGGTCACGCTCACCATCACCAGCGTCAACGATCCACCCATTGCGACCGACGACGCCTACTTCACGTTCCAGGACATACCGCTCACCGTCCCCGTGCCCGGCGTGCTGACGAACGATACGGACGCGGACAGGGATCCGCTGACCGCCGGCCTGATCTCCGGACCCGCCCACGGCACCCTGTACCTGTACGCGGATGGCTCGTTCACCTACACGCCTAACGCGAATTACCACGGCGCCGACAGCTTCACCTATATCGCCATGGACGGGCTAGGCGGCACAGACACCGCCACGGTCACCATCACCGTCACGCGCGCCAACAACACTCCGCCCGCCGCCGCCGACGATACCTACACCACGGTTCAGGACACGCCGCTGTCCGTGCCTGCGCCGGGCGTGTTGGGCAACGACACCGACCCGGACGGCGATTCATTGAGCGCGACGCTCTATCCCATGCTGCCCGACATCACACTGACCCTCAGCCCTGACGGTGCGCTCAGTTACACGCCGGAGCCTGGTTGGCGGGGGATCCTCGTGTTCAGCTATGTCGTCAGCGACGGGCACGGCGGGACGGACATCGCCACCGTTACCATCACCGTCACCCCCGCGAACCTGTCCCCTGTCGCCGACGACGACGCCTACTTCACGTCCCAGGACACGCCGCTCACAGTCGCCGCGCCGGGCGTGCTGGCGAATGATAGCGATCCGGATGCGGACACACTCGCCGCGACCGTGGACACCCCGCCGGCCTACGGCACGCTCACGCTCGACTCGGACGGCGCCCTCGCCTACACGCCCGGCGCCGGATTCCACGGGACCGATACCTTCACGTACATCGCCAGCGACGGGCGCGGTGGGACGGATACGGCCACCGTCACCATCTTCGTCTTTGAGTCCTCCTCACCGCCGCACGTACCGGATCCGTCGGTCACGCCCCCGCCCACGCCGACACCGGTCCCCGGTCCTTCCGGTTCGGCGGCCGGACCGGCTGCCGGTCCGCAGTCGGCACCGCCCGCCGTCCCGACCGTGACGACCGCGACGCCGCCACCCCCAACCATCCCGCTCTGCGCAGACCCGGCGGGGAGCACCAGCGCCGTCGTGCGGGCTGACGTGCCGCACGGTGCGGTCGCCGGGGGCGTCTTCTGCCGCGTCATCGTCCAGCACGGCGCCTACCTGAGCCATCAGGGCGGGCCGGGCGACATCGGCCACCCCGACGTGCTGCGCCACCCGATCCTGCACGCGGTTGATGTGTTCGGCATGGTGGGGGATACGTCCGTCCCGTACTTTACCGCCCCGGTGAAGGTCTGCCTGCAAGGCGTGGGAACGCTGTTCTACCTCGATGCGACCACCGCGCCGCGCGCGCTCTCAACGCCGCCGGTCACGCTGGAGCACGGCTACACCTGCGCCACCATCCCGCACGCCGGGACCGTCGTCCTGACCGGCACGGCCCCGTAGCTTAAGTGCGTCCCGCTGCCTGACAGCTCTCCC
>CAZGLU010000436.1:0-3767 GCA_964526095.1 uncultured Anaerolineaceae bacterium
CACCCTATCCTACACTCTTTCCCTACACGACGCTCTTCCGATCTCGTGATGTCGAGGATCCCCACCAGCCGCCCGTCACGCTCCGCGACGAGGTGCAGGCCGTCGCCACGCCGCAGCCGCGCGCGGATGTTCGCCTGCTCCTCGCGGTCGAAGTCGTAGGCGTGGCCCTTGTCGAAGGGCCGGGCCAACCGGCGCTCGACCAGCCGCCACCCCGTTTCGATCCCGCTCCCCGTCTTCTCGACGGCCAGCACTGTGTCGCTGACGAAGCCGGGACGGATCTCCACCAGGCGCGGGATGTCGTCCTCAGTCATGGCGCGGATATGGCAGAAGTGCGGCACGTTCACCCTCGTGTTGCGTGGTTCGCGGCCCGCCGCGCAGGGGAGGGCAGGCCAGCCTGTGACGTGTGTTGTTCCCCCCACACGGATTGTACGAACTCCCGCGCGGTTTTCAAAGCGCCGTCGGACCTGCGTACGGTTCCGCGCGGGGAACGAACACGGTATAGTAGGGGTGCCGCGCGGCGGCGCGGCGTTGCCACACGCCCCACCTTCGGAGCGATCTATGTTCGACCTTCGACGTGCAAGCCGTTCCACCTGGGCGGCGCGCCTGAGCTTCGGCGCGCTGCTGCTGGTATTTTCCGAACTGGTGATCTGGCAGACCCCCACGCGTTTCGACGCCCTGGAATGGGCCGGGCTGGCCGTGCTGTACGTCGCGCTAGCCGCGATCGGGCTGGACCTCGTCGCGCGGTTCCACGTGAGCGACGTGTTCAGCCTGCTGCTGCTCGCCGGGATGTTCGGCCTGGTCGATGCGACGCTGGTCAGCCACGTCACCACGCGCGACCTGCCGCTGAGCCTGCTCGTGCGGCCGCTGGGCGCCCTGCCGCTGGCGTTCATGGGCGCGCTGTTCGCCTTCCGCCTGCTGCTGAGCGGACGTGCATCCGGGCCGCTGCACCTGCTGGCGGCGCTGTTCGCGGGCCTGCTGTGGGGGATCTGGGTGCGCTGGCTGCCGGTCGTGTCGGACGACCCGATCCCGGCGGTCGGCGCGGGCACGGCGCTGGCTGCGACCGGGACCGGCCTGCTGGTGGGTGGGCTGCTGCCGCTGCTGCTGCGCCCCACCGCCCCGACCGTCCGGGCGGGCTGGCGCCTGAACCCGTTCGAATGGGCGGGCGCGGGCGGGGTGCTGATCGCCGCGTTCGCCCTCGGCGTGACGGACGGCGAGATCGAGCGGACCGGCGTCGGGCTGGTCGTCGTGCTGCTGGCCTTCATGGTCGTCGTGTTGCAGGTCACGCACCCGATGCGCCCGCGCGACTCGCTGCTGGACGTCGCCACGCCGCCGGGGCGGCCCAATCTGCCGGGCTGGCTGCTGCTGGTCGTGCCGTTCCTGCTGGCGGGGTGGGGCGGCTACAGCCTGCCGGGAGGGGACGATCGCGCCGTGCAGAGCGACATCCTGTTCGGCATGATCACCGGCTTCGGCGTGATGTGGCTGCCCGCCGTGTCCGTGGCGATCGGGATGCGGGCGTTTATGCAGATCGCGCGGGAGGAGGGTTAAAGCTCACCCGCGCGCTTCAGTTCCTCAGTGCATTCCGGACAGTAGCCGGTGAAGCACGCGCACGCGCTGATCACGCTCACGCCCCGGCGCTCCACCAGACGGCTCGCCATGCGGTTGAGCAGGTCGGCGTGGATCAGCACGCGCTTGCCGCAGCGCACGCACGTCAGGTAGTGCTGCTCCGGCCCCTCAGACATGCGGAAGACCTCGCGGCGGTGGTCCGGCTCGATGTAGCGGTGATCGACCAGCCCCAGTTCGGTGAACAGGCCCAGGGTGCGGTAGACGGTCGCCAGGCTGATGCTGCTGTCCTGATCGTGCGCCAGCGTGTAGATCTCCTCGGCGTCGAGGTACACGGGCTGCCCGGCGAGGACTTGCAGCAGCAGCGTGCGCTGTGGCGTGACCTTAAAGCCGCGTTCGTGCAGCAGGGCTTCGGCTTCGTCGATGAGGTGTGGCATCAGTACAGACCCTTCTACTTTCGGCGTGCGGCCCGATTATACCAGGGATTCACGTGCGGCCTCAGCGCCGCAGCAGGCGGAAGGCGATGTCCCGCCCGTAGCCGTGGGTCGCCAAGTGCACCCACAGCGCGCCCAGCGCCTCCAGCAGGCCCGCCGCGCCGAGCGGCCCCGCGTCCACCGGCTCGAAGCCCAGGTCCGCCGCGAGGTCTCCGACGATCAGCTTGGCTTCCCCGTCGTCGCCGCAGAGCAACATCGACGCCGCTTCGCCGTCGAAATGGGGCCGCGCGTACAGGCCCGCGCCGACGGTGTTGAACGCCTTGACCACGCGGGCGCCCGGCGCCAGCCGCGCCACGTCCTCCGCTGCCGACTCGCCCGGCCCCGGCAGCGGGCTGCCGATGCGATTGGTGGCGTCGATCAGGATCTTGCCGGTCCAGCCGCCGATTTCGGGCAGGAACTCCTCCGGCCCCGGCCATCCGACCGCCAGCAGCACGACCTCCCCGAACGCGACCGCGTCGGGCAGGGTCCCGGCCTGCGCGTTGGGGCCGATGGACGCGACGAGCCGCTGCACCTTGTCGCCCTGGGGGGTGCGCACGCCGAACAGGACGTGATGCCCCTGGGCCGCCCACAACCGGCCCAGTGCCCCGCCGACGTTCCCCGCGCCGAGTATGCCGATGTTCATCGTGACGTCCTCCCGCTGTGCTCGCCCGTCTGATGTCCCCATCGTACAGCGGGATGCGCGGCGCGTCCACCCGGCCCCGGGAAGCAAGCGGCCCGGTTTACTGCGGCAGCAGCGCGCGCAGCGCGTCGAGCGACGGGGGGATGGTGTGCAGCGTGTTGGCGAAGGTCGAGGTGACGTCCTCCAGCGTGCCACTGTGGTACTTCAGCACCGCGTCGGGATCTTTGAGCAGGTGCCCGGTCAGCACCGCGACCACGTCCGCATCCGGCGCGATCGTGCCCTCGTCCATCAGCCGCCGGATGCCCGCCACCGACGCCGCCGACGCCGGCTCGCAGCCGATCCCTGCCGCGTCGATGCGCGCCTTGGCGTCCATGATCGCCTGGTCGCTGACCTCGGTCACCACGCCGTCGGTCCATTCGAGCGTGCGCCACGCCTTGGCGAAGCTGGCCGGGTTGCCGATGCGGATCGCGGTAGCGACCGTCTGCGCGCGGACGGGGGTCAGCGTCGCGGCGCCCTCTGTGAAGCTGCGGTAGAGCGGGTTGGCGCCCTCGGCCTGCACGATGGCGAGGCGCGGCAGGCGGTCGATCAGGCCGAGCGCCCTCAGTTCGACCAGCGCCTTGCCGAACGCGGACGAGTTGCCCAGGTTACCGCCGGGCACCACGATCCAGTCCGGCACGCGCCAGCCGCGCTGGTGCAGCAACTCGATGATGATCGACTTCTGCCCCTCCAGGCGGAAGGGGTTGATCGAGTTCAGCAGGTAGACGGGCAGGTGTTTCGCCGCCAGCCGCACGAGGTCCAGCGCGTCGTCGAAGTCGCCCTCGATCTGCACATTCGTCGCGCCGTAGGCCACGCTCTGCGCGATCTTGCCCAGCGACACGTAGCCGACCGGGAAGATGACGAGCGCCTGGAGGCCGCAGATCGCCGCGTAGGACGCCATCGACGCCGAGGTGTTGCCCGTCGAGGCGCAGACGACGCTGCGCGCCCCGACACGGCGTGCCTGGGTCAGCCCGCCGGCCATGCCGCGATCCTTGAAGCTGCCGGTGGGGTTCAGATCGGAAGAGCGTCGTGTAGGGAAAGAGTGTAGGATAGGGTGT
>CAZGLU010000437.1:0-3766 GCA_964526095.1 uncultured Anaerolineaceae bacterium
GACCCCGCCCCCCGAGTCATCCACCCCCTCCAACTCGCTCGCCCCGAACGAGCCGCTGCCGATCTCCACGTCTGCCAGCCGTCCGGAGGACCAGCCGCCCGACCGGTCCGCTTCGGGCGCGAGCGCCAGCAGGAAGTTGTGGCGCGTCTCGGCCAGCATGCCCGGCTCCATCACGGTGCCGGGCGTGATCACGCGGGATACCTCGCGGGGCGTCAGGCCGTTGACCGGCTCGCTGCCGACCTGCTCCACCACGGCGACGTGGTAGCCCTTCTCGACCAGCCGCGCGATGTACGTGTCAACGGCGTGGTGCGGCACGCCGCACATCGGCACGCGCTCGCCCTTGGAGACAGGCCGCCCCGTCAGGACGAGGTCCAGTTCGCGCGAGGCGATCTCGGCGTCGGCGTCGAACATCTCGTAGAAGTCGCCCAGGCGGAACATCACAATCGCGTCCGGGAACTGGCTTTTGAAATCCAGGTACTGCTGCCGGGAGGGTGTTACCTTCGCCATGATTGCGGGTCCACTCCGGAGGGTTCAAGGACGGCGCGCGTCAAGCAGCCGGGTCAGAACGGAGTCTCTCTTGGATAAACCAGCGGCGCGATGTATTCTAACAGGGGGAGACACCCCCGACAACAAGCGGCAGCCCCCGCGCCCGACCCTTCAGCACCAACCCGCAGTCCCGCCGACGGGCACCGGCCCCGACGTGCCGCGACTATTATAGGCAGGGGTCTTATGCTAAACTTGGGGCGACGGCGGCCCGCGCCGCAGAGGGGGCGCGGCTGCCCCTCATGGCCGGGGAGTAGCCGGTCACTGCGCGGAGTCTGAGGAAAAGCGACGCATGGACAAGCTGATCATCGGTGTGGACCTGGGCGGCACGCAGATGCGCGCGGGCTGCTTCGACAGCAGCCTCAACCTGCTGCAACGCGTGGCCGAGCCAACCCTTGCAGCACGCGGCCTGGAGGACGTCCTGGAGCGCCTGATCGGCGTGATCCAGCGTGTGCTGCCCGATGACCTGAGCCGCGTCCACGGCATCGGCGTCTCCGCGCCCGGCCCCACCGACCCCCGCACCGGGATCATCTACTCGCCGCCGAACCTGCCGGGCTGGGATGCGGTACCGCTGCGCAACATCATCCAGGACCGCACCGGCATCATGACGTACCTGGGCAACGATGCCAACGTCGCCGCGCTGGCCGAGACAGCCGCCGGGGCCGCCAAAGGCTACAAGCACGTGATCTACCTCACCGTGAGCACGGGGATCGGCGGCGGCGTGATCGACGACGGGCACCTGCTGGTCGGCTCGCACGGGCTGGCTGGCGAGGCGGGGCACATGATCATGGTCGTCGATGGGCAGGTGTCCACGCTGGAAAAGGAGGCCGCCGGACCGGCCATCGCGCGTAAAGCCGTGGCGCGGCTTCAGGCGGGCGAGGAATCGCTCATCCGCTCGATGGTCGACGGCGACCTGACGCGCATCACGTCCAAGACCGTCGGGCTGGCCGCCGCCGAGGGCGACCCGCTCGCCATCGAGTTGATCCGGAATGCCGGGCGGATGGTTGGGCTGGGCATCGTCAGCCTGATGCACCTGTTCAACCCGGAGATCGTGGTGGTTGGTGGCGGCGTCACGAAGACAGGCGAGTTGCTGTTCGGCCCGATGCGCGAGGTCGTGCGGCAGCACACGATCGACCCGGCTTACCATGAGCAGGTGCCCATCGTACCGGCGGCACTGGGCGACAACGTAGCGCTGATCGGCGCGGCGGCCTTGGTGGCTACACGCGGCGGCAGCTATCTGTAGCGCCTCCGGTGGGAGGCCCGGCGGGGGCGCTGACTCGATAAGGGAAACCAACATGAGCGCGAACGCAACGGTATTGGTTATTGACGACGATCAGACGTTAGTGCAACTGGTCAAGAGCGCCCTGGAAAAGGGTGGGCTGTCCGTCCTGACGGCGAGCGACGGGCAGGAGGGCCTGCGCAAGATGTATCAGGGGCGGCCAGACCTGATCATCCTCGACATCAACATGCCGGCCATGGACGGCTGGACGGTCTGCACGCGCATCCGCGAGGTCAGCAACATCCCGATCATCATGCTCACCGCCCGCAACGAGCCGGAGGAGATCGTCAAGGGGCTGGACCTGGGCGCGGACGACTACATCCTGAAGCCGTTCGAGACGAACGTGCTCATGGCGCGCGTGCGGGCGAACCTGCGCCGCGCCGCCTCGCAGCCGACGTTGTTCAAGCAGAACGTGCTGTACAGCGACGATTACCTGACCATCAACCTGGACGAGCATCGCGTGGCGGTCAACGGCGAGCCGGTCCGCCTGACGCCGACCGAGTTCAACCTGATGGCCTACCTGGTGGACGCCGCGCCGCGCATCGTGTCGTACCGGGAGCTACTGGAAAACATCTGGGGCTTCGAGTACATCGACGACATCGACTACCTGCGCGTGTACATCTGGCATCTGCGCCGCAAGCTGGAGCCGGACCCCAAGAACCCCACGTACATCATCAACGAGCTGGGGATCGGCTACCGCTTCGAGAAGCAGGTCTGAGCCGCCCGATCTTCCCCCGGCCCAACCGGACGCGCGCCCTGCCCCGCGCCCAACCTTGCGCGCGCGGGTCGGAACGGCCATAATTCGGCCAGGATGCCGCGTCACCTTCCCCGCTTTCATCTCCGCACGACCGGCAGCCGACCCGTATCTGCGGCCCCGGCGGCGCGTCACCGCGCTGCTGCGGCGCTTTGAACATATACGTTTTCAGGAGTCAAAACACATGGCTACCCCTACTCAGGTGCTGCCCGGCCCCAAGGCCCAAGCACTGATCGAGCGTGATGCGCGCGTGATCTCGCCCTCGTATACGCGCGGCTACCCGCTGGTGATGGAGCGCGGCGACGGCTGCCGCGTGTGGGATGTGGATGGCAACGAGTTCCTGGATTTCACGACCGGCATCGCCGTGACCGCCACCGGCCACGCCCACCCCGCCGTCGTAAAGGCGATCCAGGAGCAGGCAGCGAAGTTCCTGCATATGTCCGGCACGGACTTTTACTATCCGGCACAGATCGAGATGGCCGAGCGGCTGGCGTCGGTCGCGCCGTTCAGCGGCGACGCGATGGTGTTCTTCGGCAACAGCGGCGCGGAGGCGATCGAGGCGGCGGCCAAGCTGGCCCGCTACTACACCGGGCGCCCGCGCTTCATCGCGTTCCTGCGCGGCTTCCATGGGCGGACGATGGGCGCGCTGAGCTTCACGGCCAGCAAGTACGTGCAGCGCCAGGAGTTCTTCCCGCTGGTGCCCGGCGTGACGCACGTCCCCTACCCCGACGCCTACCGCCCGATCCTCAACCCGGACGGGTTTGACGACTACGGCGAGCGCGTGGTGGATTACATCGAGAACGTGCTGTTCCAGACCGCCGTCCCGGCCAAAGAGGTCGCGGGCATCCTGGTCGAGCCGATCCAGGGCGAAGGCGGCTACGTCGTGCCGCCGGATGGCTTCTTCCCGGCGCTGCGCCGCCTGTGCGACAAGTACGGGATCCTGCTGATCGCGGACGAGGTGCAGACCGGCATGGGCCGCACCGGGAAGTGGTGGGCGATCGAGCACTGGGGCGTGGAGCCGGACATCGTGTGCAGCGCGAAGGGCATCGCGAGCGGGATGCCGCTCGGCGCGATCATCGCGCGGCGCGAGATCATGAGCGCCTGGGCGCCCGGCGCGCACGCCAGCACGTTCGGCGGCAACCCGGTGAGCTGAGATCGGAAGAGCACACGTCTGAACTCCAGTCACCGCT
>CAZGLU010000438.1:0-2237 GCA_964526095.1 uncultured Anaerolineaceae bacterium
TACACCCTATCCTACACTCTTTCCCTACACGACGCTCTTCCGATCTCGCTCGATAATGCGGCCATGTTCCATGACGATGACCTGATCCGCCCGCACGATGGTGCTCAGGCGGTGAGCGATCACGAACGCGGTGCGGCCCTCCAGCAGCTTGCCGAGCGCGGCCTGCATCTGTAGCTCGGTGATGGTATCGACGCTGCTGGTGGCCTCGTCGAGGATGATGATCGCGGGGTCGGCCAGCAGCGCGCGGGTGAAGGAGATCAACTGGCGCTGACCCGTGCTCAGGCGCGAGCCGCCTTCCTCCACGTCCGTGTCGTAGCCCTTCGGATATTGCATGATGAAGTCGTGCGCGCCGGTTTCGCGGGCGGCGGCCTCGATCTCCGCGTCGGTGGCGTCCAGGCGGCCGTAGCGCAGGTTCTCGCGGATGGTGGTGGCGAACAGCCCGGTATCCTGCGGCACCCAGGCCATCTGGCGGCGCAGCGAAGCGAGCGTCAGGCTGTCCGCCGGGCGACCGTCGAACAAGATCTGCCCGCTCTGTGGCTCGTAGAAGCGGCCCAGGAGCCGCACGAGCGTGCTCTTACCGGCGCCGGTGTGTCCGACGAGCGCCACCGTTTCGCCCGGCCTGACGCTGAGGGTGACATTTTGCAGGATGTTGGCGGGCGCCTCGCCGCCCTCCCGCTCGCCTTGCGCGTCCTCCGCCGACTGATCGGCGGGCGTGCCGTCCGGGGCCGCGTAGGAGAAGGACACGTCGCGCAACTCGACGGCCCCCTTGAGGCGTCCCGCGTCCGCTGCGCCGGGCCGGTCAGCGATCTGCGGCTGCGTGTCCAGGACGTTGAGGATGCGCTCGCCGCCAGCGGCGGCCTCCTGAAGCTGGTCGAGGCGCATGGCGAGGTCACGGATGGGGTCGAAAAACAGGTTCAGGTAGAGCAGGAAGGCGACCAGCGTGCCGGGATCGAGCGTGCCCTGGTAGACGCGCACGCCGCCCACCGCGAGGACGACGGCGATCCCAAGCTGCGAGATCACGTCGATGCCGGGCAGGAAGACGGAGGCGAGCAGGTCCGCGCGCAGGCTGGCGTGCAGCTCGTCGGAGGCCACGCGCTCGAACTGTTCGATCTGCCGACGCTCGCGCACGTAAGCCTGCGTGATGCGCATCCCTGCGAGGCTCTCCTGCAGCGTGGCGGATACGACGCCGACCGCCTCGCGTACGAGGCGATAGCGGCGCGACGACTGGCTGCGCCACCAGAAGGTCAGCGCGGCCATCAGTGGTATGATGGTCAGCGTCAGCAGCGCCAGCGACAGGTCGTAGGCCAGCAGCAGGGCCACGATCCCGACCAGGATCATGCTGTTGCTGATCAGGTTGATCACCGACCACGTGATGAAGCGTTCGAGGGCGTTGCTGTCCTCCGTGATGCGGGCCATCATATCGCCGACGCGGTGGTGATCGTAGTACGCCAGGTCGAGGTCGAGGTACCGGTAGAACAGGCGCTGTCGGACCTGCTGGATCGCGTGCTGGCCGATCCAGATCATGTTCCACATCTGGACGCGCAGGCCGACCGCCTCGACGACGATCGTCGCAAGGTACAGCAGGCTGTAACGCGTGAGCGCGCCCGCGTCGCGCTCCACCAGGCCCTCGTTGATCGCCTGGCGGACCAATGCCGGCGCGACCAGCACGGTGGTCGAGGTCACGAGCATGAGCAGCACGACGCCGATCACCCGCTTGCGGTACGGTTTGACAAAGCTCAGCAGCCGGGCCAGCGTCTCCCACATGGGGCGCTCGAGCTTGGGCTTATCGTCGCTCACCGGCGGCCCTCCTTCCGGCCCTCGGTGGCACGCACGGCGGGCCACTCGTCCGCCGGATCCGGCGGCTGATCCGCGACCGAGGGAGGCGGCACCTCGACGGCGATCTCCTCGCCGTCGCGCCCGATGCCCCGGATGTCCTCCGGCGGCGGCTCCTGGTCGGTTTGCAGGCGCCACAGACGGGCGTAGCGCCCGCCCTGGCGGATCAACTCGTCGTGGGTGCCTCGCTCCACGATGCGGCCCCCGTCGAGCATCAGGATCTGGTCGGCGTGGCGAACGGTGCTCAGCCGTTGAGCGACGATCAGCGTCGTCCGCCCGCGCATGAGCGTTTGCAGCGCCGCGCGGATCTCGTATTCGGTGCGGCTGTCCACGCTGGCGGTGGCGTCGTCCAGGATCAGGATGCGCGGGTCAACCAGCAGCGCGCGGGCGATGGCGATGCGCTG
>CAZGLU010000438.1:2247-3766 GCA_964526095.1 uncultured Anaerolineaceae bacterium
TCGCGCAGCCGCGCGATCAGGTTGAGGATCTGCGCCTGCACCGACACGTCCAGCGCGGACACGGGCTCGTCGGCGATGAGCAGCTTGGGTTCGAGTGCCAGCGCGCGGGCGATGGCGATGCGCTGCCGCTGGCCGCCGGAGAGCGTGACGCCGCGCTCCCCGACCATCGTCGCGTAACCATCGGGCAGGTCCAGGATGAAGCCGTGCGCGCGGGCCGCCTTGGCCGCGGCCACGATCTCGTCGTGGGATGCGGCCGGGCGGCCAAAGGCGATGTTCTCCGCAACCGTGGCGTTAAACAGGAAGGTGGTCTGCATCACGATGCCGACCTGGGACCGCAGCAGCTTGAGCGGCAGGTCCCGTACGTCGTGCCCGTCGATGCGGATGGTGCCTCCGGTCACGTCGTAGAAGCGTGGGATGAGGTCGATGAGCGTCGTCTTGCCGCTGCCGGTGGTCCCCACGATGGCGGTCACGGTGTTGGGCTGCGCCTCGAAGGAGATGTCGTACAGCACCTCGACCTCGCGCTCGTCCTCGCGCGGGGCGTAGACGAAGGACACACGATCGAAGACGATGTGGCCCCGGAAGGTGCCGGGGTTCACGGCGCCGGGCCGCGTCCGGATCTCCGGCGTGGTGTCCATAATGGCGAAGATGCGCTTGCCGTTCGCCACCGCGCGGGCCGTCACGTCGATCATGAAGGCAAGGCGGTTCGCCGGAAGGCTGAGCAGGCCCACGTAGCCGTTGAAAGCCACCAGCGTGCCGAGCGACAGCTCGCCGCTCAAGACGAGCCGCCCGCCGAAGAAAAGCAGCACGAACGTCATCATCCCGACGAGCGCCCAGATGATGGGCTGTGCCAGGGTCCAGAGGTGGGCGAAATGCAGCCAGGCGGCCAGGACCTTATCGTTGTCCTCCTCGAAGCGGTCGCGGGCGTACGGCTCGCGGACGAACGCCTTGACCACCATGATCTGCGAGAGGTTCTCCTGGATGCGGGCGTACAATTCCCCGCGCAGGCTGCGGATCTGCCGGATGCGCGGCTCCACGCGGATCCCGAACTGGTACGCGATGATGAACAGCACCGGGACCGGGATCAGGAACACGGCGGTGAGGGGGGCGTTGATGCTGAACATAGTGCCGTAGATGCCGACCAACAGCACGATCAGGTTGATGGCGTCGCCGATGACGATCCCGGCGAAGAAGCGGATCTCGTCCACGTCCCCGATCAGGCGGCTCATCAACTGGCCGGTGCGGGCGTGGTCGTAATAGGCGAAGGGCAGGCGCTGAAGGTGCGTGAACAGGTCGAGGCGAATGGCATACGCGATCTTGCGGCCTAACCACTGCGTCCCGTAGCGCTGGCCGAAGTTGATCCCGGCGCGGGCGAGGGCCAGCCCGACGATGATCACCGCTGCCCCGGTGAGCGTCCGGCCCTGGCTCCAACCGGCGGGCAGGAGCGGGAAGGTGTCCTGCGCCCCGGTCGCCAGGTCGATCGCCTTACCGATCAGCCACGGGCCGAGCAGCATCATGCCGC
>CAZGLU010000439.1:0-3762 GCA_964526095.1 uncultured Anaerolineaceae bacterium
ATAATGAGCGGTGACTGGAGTTCAGACGTGTGCTCTTCCGATCTCGACCTGACCGCCTACAGCCGCCCGGACTTTATCGTGTCGTGCTGGGCGGAGGCCGGGGAAATCATCCTCTCCGGGGCCGGACGGGACGCCCGCCCGGAGGCGCAGCGCGTGGGAAGCGAGGCAAGGTGACCGGATGAACGCGAACTATCAAGCTATATTGCAGCGGTTCAGCACGCGCAAGGTGCTGGTCATCGGGGACCTGATGCTGGACGTCTACTTACAGGGCACCTCGAACCGCATCTGCCGTGAGGCCCCTGTACCGATCGTGGACGTCAAGCGGCGCTGCGACATGCCGGGCGGCGCGGCGAACGCCGCCGTGAACGTCGCGGCCCTCGGCGCGCGCAGCGTCTACCTGGCGATCACGGGGCGGGACCGCGCGGCGCGCGTCGTGGCGTCCCTGCTGCGCGAGCGCGGGGTGGACGCGTCCGGCGTGGTGTACGCGCACGGGCGGGAGACGATCACCAAGCGGCGCGTGCTGTCCGACGGGCAACTGCTGGTGCGCTACGATACCGGCTCGACCGGCGATCCCGCGCCCGCCGACGAGCGCGCCCTGATCGAGCGCCTCGTGAGCCTGTACCCGACCGTGGACGCGGTCCTCGTCTCGGACTACCGCTACGGCACGGTTACACCGGCCGTGATCGCGGCGCTGTCGGCCTTGCAGCGGCAGTACCATAAGCTGCTCGTCGTGGACTCGCCGCGCCTGCCGCTGTTCCGCGCGCTGCGGCCCGCCGCCGTGAAGCCCAACTACGTCGAGGCGACCGCGCTGCTCGGCCTGGAGCCGGTGGGCAAGGGGCAGCGCGTCGAGCAGCTCCTGGCGCACGGGCAGCGCATCCTGGACGTCACCGGGGCCTCGGTCGCCGCCGTGACGATCGACAGCGAGGGCGCGGTCATCTTCGAGCGCGACAAGGCGCCCTATCGCACCTATGCCCGCCCGGTGCGGGACTCGATGGCCGCCGGTGCGGGCGATACGTACGTCAGCGCGCTGACGATCATGCTGGCGCTGGGGAGCACGCCGTTGGCGGCGGCGGAGGTGGCGTCGGCGGCGGCGGGCATCGTCGTCCACAAGGACGGCACGGCTACCTGTTCCCTGGCCGAGTTGGAGCAGGCTTTCGCGCCGCCGCAGAAGATCGTGACCTCCCGCGCCGAGCTGGCCGGGCGCGTCCAGGCATACCGCGAGCAGGGGCGCCGGATCGTGTTCACCAACGGCTGCTTTGACATCCTGCACCGGGGGCACATTAACTACCTCGCGCAGGCGCGCTCCCTGGGCGATGTGCTGATCGTGGCCGTCAACGACGATGCCAGCGTGCGCCGCCTCAAGGGGGCGGATCGCCCCGTCAACGCCCTGGACGACCGCATGGTGGTCCTCGCCGCGCTGGACAGCGTCGATCACGTGGTCAGCTTCTCCGAGGACACGCCGGAGGACCTGCTGCGCCTCGTGCGGCCCGATGTGTACGTCAAGGGGGGGGACTACACCAGGGCCACGCTGCCCGAGGCGCGGGTGGTCGAGGCGCTCGGCGGGGTAGTCGAGATCCTGCCCTACGTCGAGGAACGCTCCACGACGAGCGTGATCAGCCGTATCCGTGCGGGGGTCGCCGGGGTGGCCGGGGACTAGGGGGCGCATATGACCTTACCGGATCGTTGGCGGGCCGTGCGGCGGATCCTCTGCGTGCGGCTGGACAACATGGGCGACGTGCTGATGACCACGCCCGCCTTCCGTGCGCTCAAGGCGTCGTTCCCCGGCGTGCACCTGACGCTGCTCACGTCGAGCATGGGGGCCGGGGTGGCGCCCTACGTCCCGGAGATCGACGCCGTGCTGACCTTCGACGTGCCGTGGGTCGGGCTGAACGGCGCGGTGCCGTCGCCGGATGTGGTCATGGCCCTTGTCGAACGGCTGCGCCGGGGGCGGTTCGACGCCGCCATCCTGTTCACCGTCTTCAGCCAGAACCCGCTGCCCGCCGCGCTGGTGTGCTACCTGGCCGGTATCCCGCTCCGGCTCGGCTACTGCCGCGAGAACCCCTACGGCCTGCTCACGGACTGGGTCCCGGATCGTGAGCCGTTCGACGGCATCGCGCACGAGGTCACGCGCCAGCTTGATCTCGTCGCGCAGGTTGGCGCCCGAACGTCGGACGACCGGCTCTCGCTGTCCGTGTCGGATGCGATGCGCGCCGGGGCGCTGTCGAAGCTGCGCGCCGCCGGGATTGACCCGGCGCGGCCCTGGCTGCTCTTGCATCCCGGTGCCAGCGAGGCCCGGCGCCGGTACCCCGCCGCAGGATTCGTCGCGGCGGGCCGCCTGCTGGCCGCCGACGGGGTCCAGATCGCGGTGACGGGCGCGGCGTCCGAGCGGGCGCTGGCCGAGGATGTGGCCGCCGGGATCGGACCGGGCGCGGCCTCGCTGGCCGGGTCGCTCGACCTGGGCGCGTTCATTGGCCTCGTGGCGGAGGCGCCCTTGCTGGTGTCGAACAACACCGGCCCGGTTCACATCGCCGCCGCGACGGGCACCCCTGTCGTGGTGCTGTACGCGCGCACCAACCCGCAGCATACGCCCTGGCGCGTGCCGTGCCGCGTGCTGCCCTTCGACGTGCCCGCCGCGCAGCGCAGCCGTAATACGTTACTGGTCGCAGCGTACCGCATGCTGCCCGCGCCAGGGCCGGACCCGCGCCCGGAGGACATCGTCACGGCGGTGCGCGACCTGCTGCCGGGCGCACGAACCGTCGGGCCGGTGAAAGCGGAGGCGCGCCGTGGATAACCTGCCGGACGTGCGCAAGATCGCGGTGCTGCGCGCGATCGGGTTGGGCGACTATTTGGCGCTCGTGCCCGCGCTTGAGGCGCTGCGCCACGCCTACCCGGACGCCGAGATCGTCCACCTCGCCAAACCGTGGGTCAAGTCGTTCCTGGAGGGGCGGCCCGGCCCGATCGACCGCGAGGAGGTCGTGCCCGTGTCACACGGCGTGCGCGAGGAGCCGCCGGGGTCCGGCCTGGTCGAGGACCCGCGCGCGCTGGACGCCTTCTTCGCCCGCATGCAGGCCGAGCGCTTCGATCTGGGGTTGCAGATGCACGGCGGCGGGCGCAACTCCAACCCGTTCGTGCTGCGCCTCGGCGCGCGCTTCACTGCCGGGACGCGCACGCCCGACGCCCCGGAGCTGGACCGCTGGATCCCCTACGTGCTCTACCAGAACGAGGTGATGCGCCAGCTTGAGGTGGCCCGCCTCGTCGGGGCGGAGCCGGTGACGTTCACGCCGCGTGTCACGGTGATCGACCGCGACCGCGAGGAGTTGGCCCGCGCGCTGCCGGAACTGCGGCCGCCGTACGTCGTGCTGCACCCCGGCGCGACCGATCCGCGCCGCCGCTGGCCGCCCGAACGCTTCGCCGCCGCCGGGGACTGGCTGGCCGCGCGCGGTTATCAGGTCGTGCTGACCGGCGTGGAGGCCGAGCGCGACGTGCTGGCGGCGGTCCTGGCCGGGATGCGCTGCCCCGCGCTCGATGCCGGTAGCCGCCTCTCCGTTGGCGGGCTGGCGGCGCTGCTGGCGGGCGCGGCGCTGGTCATCTCCAACGACACCGGCCCGATGCACCTCGCCTATGCGGTCGGGGCGCCGACGGTGGCGATCTTCTGGCTCGGCAACTACATGAACTGGGCGCACTTCGACCGCGCCCGCTACCGGCCCCTGTTTTCGTGGACGACGCACTGCCCGCTGTGCGGCGCGTCGATCGTCGAGCTGC
>CAZGLU010000440.1:0-3755 GCA_964526095.1 uncultured Anaerolineaceae bacterium
CCACCTACACCCAATCCTACACTCTTTCCCTACACGACGCTCTTCCGATCTTGGCCCGGCTGGAATACGCAGCGCGCGGGTGGCTGAAATCGGATCCCGAATGAGGAAAGGACAATCCTGATGAGCGAAATGAGCAGCATGCAGCAGCAACAACAAGGTGAAGGCGTCCTTAAGAACGTCGAGCAGCAGGTCTCCGATATTATCGATACGCTTGAGGAACAGGACGCCCAGGTGTGGGCCTACCTGATCGGTGGCGTCGTCGCGCTGCTGGTCGGCCTGATCGCCGCCTACTATTACGCTCAGACCGTCCGGGACCGGCGAATGAGTACCCTGGAGCGCGTGAAGCAGGCCATGCGCGAGGGTCTCAACCTATGAGTAGTAATCTCCCCGTCGTCTCAAGCTGGAAAGGCCGCAGCTACATGGCCGGTGGCGTGCTCGGCCTGGCCGTGGGGCTGCTCGCCGCCTATCTATTCGTCCGTGCTACGGAGGACCGGGGCAAAGTGGAACCGCCCCGCATCGGGACCATGGACGCCCTCCGTTTGAGCGTGGCCGTGCTCGCGATCGTGCGGCAGATCACGGACTGGGCGTCCAAAGACTGAGCGCAGGCTGAGGGGTCTGTAGCGCCGTAGCGCCCCTCCGGTTTTTCGCATTTGTGCCGGGCGTGCTACCATCGGACGCAGCGTCCGTCGGTAGCACGCTCGATTGGTTATGGCAGCCCCTTCCTCCTCCCGACAACGGTTCAACCCCCTGCGCTGGTACGCTGCTCTCGCCGCGCGCCTGCTGCTGCTTGTGGCCGTGCTGCACGGCCTCGTCCCGGCCCCGGTCCGCGTGACGGTCGGCGCGCCGCAATCCGTCGAGACGCAGCATCCGGTGGTCTGCGTCCACACGCGCCTCACGGACGAGGTCGAGGAGTGGAAGATCCAGCGCACGCTGGCGATGGTTCGCGAGTTGGGTGCGGCGACGGTCGTGGAGTTCTTCCCCTGGCCGTACGTCGAGCGGGAGCGCGGGACGTATGACTGGACGCACCCTGACCGCATCATGCGCCACGCCGCGAACCAGGGCATCACCGTGATCGCGCGCCTGGGCCTCGTCCCGGCGTGGGCACGCCCGCCCGTCGAGGAGAAGGTCACGACGCTCACTTATCTCACCGAGGACTACTACGACGCGTTCGCCGCCTTCGCCGGTGCCTTCGCCGCCCGCTACCAGTCCGATCTGCTCGGCGTGATCATCTGGAATGAGCCGAACCTGAGCTTCGAGTGGGGCGGCCGTCCCGTCGATCCGGAGGGCTACACAGATCTGCTGCGCCGTTCCTACGCCGCCGTGCGCGCCGCCGCCCCGGAGGTGCTGGTGCTGGGCGGCGCCCTCGCGCCCACCGTCGAGGCGGAGGACAGCGCGTCCGGCATGAGCGACGTGCGCTACCTGGAACGCCTATATGAGGCCGGGGCGGCGCCGTTCTTCGACGCGCTGGCGGTCCACACCTACGGCTTCACGCAGCCGCCGGACGACGACCCCGCCCGCGAGGCGATCAACTTCCGCCGCGTGGAGCTGCTGCGCGAGGTCATGGAGCGTTACGGCGATGGCGACACCCCGATCTACATCACCGAGAGCGGTTGGAACGACGACCCGCGCTGGACGAACGCGGTGCGGCCCGGCCAGCGCATCGCCTACACGCTGGAGGCGTTCGAGATGGCCGAGGCGTGGCCCTGGGCGGAGCGCCTGTGCCTGTGGATCTTCCGCCAGCCGGACGACACCCTCAACCGCCGGGACGCCTACTTCGCGCTGGTCACCTCCGACTTCTACGCCAAGCCCGCCTACGAGGCCGTGCAGGCGTACGCTCGCGGCTGGCCCAACCCCTTCGCGGTCGAGTGAGGCAGCGCGTGGCTCAAAAGCACCTCACCGCCGCCTGGGGCTGGCTTCGCCGCCACCGCCGGAGGGCCGCCGCCGCGCTCCTGGCGCTGCTGGCCCTGGCCGCGCTTGCGCTCGTGCTGCTGACCCGGCCCGGCGCGCCGTTCGGCCCCATAGACCTGACGTGGCACCGCATCCAGGTCAACCGGGACCTGTACGTGGGCCTCGACCCCAGCTACCCACCCTTTGCCGAATGGACGCCGGAGCGCATCGAGGGCATTGAGGCGGACATCGCGCGGGAGATCGCACGGCGGCTGGACGTGGAACCCCAACTGCTGATAATGGGGTATGATGGCCTGTACGACGCGCTCTACACCGGCTATGTGGACTTCGTGATCGCCGGGCTGCGCCCGTCCGCCGCGCACAACGAGTGGGTGTACTACAGCGCGCCCTACTTCGACGCCGGGCAGATCCTCGTCTCCCCGGTGGATGCGCCCATCGAACGCATGGCGGACCTGGAGGGCAAGACGGTCGCCGTGGAGCTGGCCTCCGCCGGTGACGTGGCGGCGCGGCGCTGGTCCCGGCGGCTCGACACGCTGCACATCACGCACGTCCTGCTGCCCGACGAGGCGCTGCAAGCCGTTGCGGACGGCGAGGCGCACGCGGCCCTGATCGACGCGGTGAGCGCGCGGCTGTACCTCGACGCATACCCCGGCCTGAGGATGGCGGCGCAGACGGCGGTCCCGGAGCCGTACGTGATCGCCATGCGTGAGGAAAACTACCGGCTGACCGAGGCCGTTGAGGGCATCTTGCGCGACATGAAGGCCGACGGGACGCTGGACAGGATCATCACGCGCTGGCTCTAATGGTTGAGGGGAGGACCAGGGATGCACATCCTGAACGTGGCCGAGGTAACCCCGGCCCAGGCGCCGCACGGCGAGGCGGTGCAGGAGTTGATCGGGCACGCGGCCGGGGGCAGCGCGACGTACAGCCTCGCGCAGATCACGCTGCCGCCCGGTGCGGCGTCGCTGAAGCACTACCACCCCATCGCGGAGGAGTGCTACCACGTGCTGAGCGGATCGGGCCGCATCGAGATCGACGGCATGGCGGCGTCCCTCGGCCCCGGCGACGCCGTGGCGATCCTGCCCGGCCAGGTCCACCAGATCGCGAACACCGGCGAGACGGACCTCGTCTTCCTGGCCGTGTGCGTGCCCGCGTGGACGCCGGATAACAGCGTGTTCGTGGACTAATCCGCGCGCTCGCGCCGGAACAGCGACGCGATCCGCCTCAGGATAGCGCCCTGGTTCAGCCCGGCGACCGCACACACCACCCACACGACGATCCGCTCCATGTCCGTCACGGAGCCGTCAAGCACGCGGTGGTTCGCGAGGCCGAGGGCCAGGAAGGCGAGCAGCCCGGCTGCGCCACCGAGCAGCGGACTCATGATGTAGCCCGTCACGTGCAGGGGGTCGAAATCCCGGCGGCGCACGGCGTGGCGCTCCAGGGCGAGGTACGCCGCCAGCAGCGCGCCGAACACGCCGAACAGGACCGGGTAATACGCTGCCGCGACAAGCGTCAGGTTGAGCGTCTCCGCGATCCCGACGACCGCGCCCTTCAGCGCCATCAGAACGGCCCACGCGATGCCCCAGCCGAGGATGTAATTGAGCAGCAGCGGGCGATAGCGCGCGACGTCCGCACGGACACGGCGCTGGCGGTTCATCTCCGTCTGCACGCCGGTCGCGATCAGGCGGCTCGTCTCGTAGTTCGCCCGTGACGCCAGCAGCAGGGCGCTCGCCTCAAACAACTGCCGCTGCCAGGCCGTCACCGCCTCCGGGTCGAACCCGTCCGCCTCCGCCAGCTCGTAGATCGGAAGAGCGTCGTGTAGGGAAAGAGTGTAGGATAGGGTGTAG
>CAZGLU010000441.1:0-3753 GCA_964526095.1 uncultured Anaerolineaceae bacterium
GGTGGAGGCCATGCCTGTCCTCGGTGAGAGCAGCCTCGCCTGGTACCCCTGGATGTACCGGCTGATCTACGAAAATCAGAATCAGTAACTCAGGGTTCGATACATAGCCCGTTTCACAGGTTTGGAGACGTTCCTGCCAAAAACGTCTCAGCTCACATCGCTCACCAGAAACGTTGAGGAAAGGAGCGGGCGCCGGTTGCGGCGCTGGAATTCCTGATGAGTCTTTGTGCACAAGGGTTGGGGAAGCGCTTTCCCGGTGTGGTTGCGCTCAAGGATGTTAGCCTGGAAGTCCAGCCCGGACGTATCCTGGCGCTCGTGGGGGCCAACGGTGCCGGTAAAAGCACGCTGATCAAGATCCTCACCGGCTTCTACGACGAATACGAGGGCACGATCGAGATCGACGGCCAGCCGGTCGACATCCGCAAACCGGCGGAGGCGCAGGCATTGGGGATCGAGGTCGTGCATCAGGAGGTCGATACGGTCCTGATCCCGTACCTGACCGTTTCGGAGAACCTGCTGATCGAGCAGTTGGCGCATGGCGGCGGCGGCCCGTTGGTCAACTGGCGCGCCATGCACCGCGAGACGAAGGCCGCGCTTGACCGCATCGGCCTGAAGGTGGACCCCCGCGCCCGCGTGGAGGACCTCGTCCTGCATGAGAAGCAGATGCTTGTCATCGCCCGCGCGATCTCGCACCGGGTCCGCTACCTGATCTTTGACGAGCCGACGACCTCCCTGGGGCCGCAGCAGGTTGACCGCCTCTTTGAGGTGATCCGCGCGCTGAAGGCTGACGGCGTCGGGATCATCTACATCTCGCACCGGCTCAACGAGGTCCTGACGCTGGCTGACGACGTGATGGTGCTGCGCAACGGCGAGCGTGTGGCGCAGTTCGCCCGCGACGCCTGCGACATCGGCGCGATCACCCGGGCGATGCTCGGCACGTCGATGTCGGAGGCGTTCCCGCCCCGGCCACAGCGCACGCCGGGCGAGGTGGTCCTTGAGGCGCGCGGCCTGACGCGCGCCCCCGCACTGAATGATGTGAGCTTGCAGGTCCGCAAGGGCGAGATCGTGGGCATCGCCGGGCTGGTCGGCGCGGGCAAGACGGAATTGCTCCGCGCGCTGTTCGGCGCCGACCCGGTCGATTCCGGTGAGTTCCTGGTGGATGGGCGCCCGCTCAAGCTGACCTCGCCGGACCGCGCCGTGCAGCACGGCATCTACCTGGTGCCGGAGGAACGGCGCTCCCAGGGCGTCCTGGTGCAGGACTCGATCCGTAAGAACGTCTCGCTGCCCTTCCTCGGCCAGTTCGCGCACGCCGCGCTCTGGATGAGCCGCGCGCTGGAGTTGGCGCACGCGCGTAGCATCATCGAGCAGGTCGGCGTCGTCCCCGCGCGCCCGGAGACCCTGGTCCAGAACCTGAGCGGCGGCAACCAGCAGAAGGTCGCCATCGGCAAATGGTTCGGGCGCCCCGCGCGCGTCATGATGTTCGACGAGGCCACCCAGGGCATCGACGTGAAGGCCAAGCGCGACATCTACGAGTTGGTCCACCGCCTCAGCGAGGACGCTGGTGTGATCTACGCCAGCGCGGATATTGACGAGACGCTGGCGCTCGCGGACCGCATCCTGGTGATGCGGGATGGCCGCATCGTGGCCGAGCTTTCCGCCGCCGAGGCGGATCGCCAGCTTGTCATGGAATACGCGACGGGCGCGCGCCAGGAGATGCCGCCGCGCGAGGCGCCGCACCAGGAGCCTGTCTTGCAAGGACAAGGAGCACATGCATTATGACTGTCAAGACGACAACCCCGAGCAGCGCCGCCAGCGCGGTGACGCCGGATCGCCTGAAGGCGGCGATCACCAATTTCCTTTTGAAGTACGGGATGCTGATCGCGATCCTGCTGCTGATCGCCTTCTTCGCCACTAAAAATGAGTTCTTCTTCACCGTCAGCAACTTCCTGAACATCGCGCGCGCCGTCTCCATCCTGACCATCGTCTCGATCGGCGTCACGATGTCGGTCGTCGTCAACGGCTTCGATGTCTCGGTCGGCTCCGTCACCGGACTGTCGGTGATCCTGGCCCCCGCGCTGATGGTCATCTGGGAGGTGCCGTGGCAGTTGGCGATCCTGCTGTCGCTGGCGGCGGGCGTCGTCGTCGGGCTGGCGAACGCGTTCCTGATCGTCAAGCTGCGCATCCCCGACCTGCTGGCTACGCTCGGCATGTTGTACCTGATCCAGGGCGCGCAGATGAGCATCACCAAGGGCGACGCGGTCTATCGCGGCATGGTCAACCCCTGGAGTCCGGACCGCGCCATCGCGCCCGGCGAGATCTCCCCGGCCTTCCTCAACCTGGGGCAGGGCTACATCCTCAAGAACCACGGCTCCGGTGAGTTCCTCGGCATCCCGATCCCGGTCGTGATCATGCTGGTCGTGGCGCTCGCGTTCCACCTGCTGCTGCAATACACGCGCTACGGGCGTATGTTCTACGCGACCGGCGGCAACCGTGAGGCCGCCCGGCTCTCCGGCATCCCGGTCAACAAGTACCGCACCGCCGCCTACGTCCTCAGCGCGCTCCTGGCGAGCTTCGGCGGGCTGGTGCTGGCCGCCCGCATCGGCTCCGGCGCGGTCAAGGCGGGCGAGCCGTACCTGCTGGACGGGGTGGCCGCCACCTACTTCGGTTTCGCCGTGCTCGGCGCCCGTCGCCCCAACGTCTTCGGCACGCTGATGGGCGCGCTGTTCGTCGGGATCATGCTCAACGGCCTGACGATGATGAACGTCTCCTGGTTTTACCAGGACGTGATCAAGGGCGCCGTCCTGATCGTCTCGCTCGGCATGAGCTTTTATCTGGTTAAGCGCGAATAAATACAGGAAGTGTTTGCCATGTACGAACCACTCACTGAAGCGACCGCGATCGACTACATCCGGGAAAAGACCGATCTGGTCGGCAAGATCTTCCGGCCCACCGATACGCTGGTCAGCAAGGACCTCGCGGATGGGAACGTCAACCTGGTCTTCCGCGTGTCCGCGCAGGAGGCGCCGCTGGAGCGTTCCGTGATCATCAAGCAGGCGCTGCCCTATGCGCGCATCGTTGGCCCGGATTATCCCATGCCGCTCGACCGCTCGCGGATCGAGGGCACGCTGCTGGAGATCGAGGGCCGCTACTGCCCGGAGCAGACCGTCCGCCTCTACTTCACCGACCCGGAGATGCACCTCAACGTGATGGAGGACCTCAACCGGCACATCATCATGCGCTTCGGGCTGATGAAGCAGGTCGTCTATCCACGCTTCGCCAACGACATCGGGCTGTTCCTGGCGCGCACGCTGTTCTACACCTCCGACCTCTACCTCGCGCACGACGTCAAGAAGGAGATGGTCGCGCAGCACATCAATCCGGGGCTGTGCAAGGTCACGGAGGACCTCGTCTTCACCGAGCCTTACATGGAGCACCCCAACAACAAGTGGAACCGTGAGCTGGACCCGCAGGTGCAGGAGATCCGCTGCAACGACGAACTCAAGAGTGAGCTGTTCGTGCTCAAAGAGGCGTTCATGACCCACGCCGAGGCGTTGATCCACGGCGACCTGCACACCGGCTCGATCATGGTCACCGAGGACGAGACGAAGGTCATCGACCCCGAGTTCGCCTACTTCGGCCCGATGGGCTTCGACATCGGCGCGGTGCTCGGCAATCTGGCGCTGAGCTACTGCTCCCAGGAGTACCACGCGCAGGACCCGGCGAGATCGGAAGAGCGTCGTGTAGGGAAAGAGT
>CAZGLU010000442.1:0-3726 GCA_964526095.1 uncultured Anaerolineaceae bacterium
CAGCCTGCCGGGCGTCCCGCGCGAGATGAAGGACATCCTGACGCTGACCGTGCTGCCGTACCTGCGCGAGCGGATGGGCGGGCAGGGCATCATCAAGGCGCGTGTGCTGCGTACGGCGGGCATCGGCGAGAGCCTGATCGATGCGCGTATCGCGGACCTGATGACGTGGAGCAACCCGACGGTCGGGTTGGCCGCGCACAGCGGGCAGACGGACATCCGCATCACGGCGCGCGCCGACAGTGAGGCCGAGGCCGATCGCATGATCGCGGAGGCGGAGGCCGTCGTGCGCGAGCGTGTCGGCAGCTTCATCTTCGGCACGGGGACGGACCGGTTGGAGGATGCCCTGCTGAGCCTGCTGCGCGAGCGTCACGCCACCCTCGCGGTGAGCTATGCCGGGCCGGACGCCACCCAGGTCGCCGCGCGGCTTCAGTCCCCCTCGGCGGACGGCGGCGTGCTGGCGGCGCACGTCGATACCGGCGACCTGGATACCCTCCTGGCGCGGCTGGGGCGCGATGCCGTGCCGGAGGACGGCGGGCAGGTGGACTACTGCGAGTTGACGCGTGCCGAGGCGCGCCGCCTGCGTGAGTCCGCTGGCGCCGACGTCGCGATCGCGGTCGTCACGGAGCCGGACGGCACCGGGATCACGGTGCTCACCGCTGGCGACGAGCGCAGTCGCTGTTATGGCTACGGCGGGGAGGACACGGAGGCGCCGCGCTGGGCGGTGACGTGGGCGCTCAGCTTCGCCTGGCGCCTGCTGTTGCAGGTCGAGGGCGGCTAGCGTGGCGCCCCGGCCCGATCCCGACCGGCTCGCGCTGGACCTGGCCCGTGACAGCCTGATCCAGTTTGGGAGCTTCGTGCAGGCCGATGGCGACGTGTGGCCGCTGGCGCTGCACCTGCGCTGGCTTCCCTCGTACCCGGCCCTGCTGCGGGACGCGGCGCTGGCCGTGGACCCGCTGATCGCGGCGTTTCCGGCGGACCGCGTGCTGACCACGGTCGATGGGATGCCGCTGGGCATGGCGCTGTCGGCGCTCGCCGGGCGGCGCGTGGTGTACCCCTACGGCACGGTGCGCGACCACACGGCGGCGTACGCCATCGAGGGCGCGTACGACGTCGGGCACCCGACGGTGCTGCTCTCCGACGTGCTGCTCGATGCACCGCAGGCCGGGTCGATCCGGGCGCTGGCGGGCAAGGTCGGCCTGGAGGTCATCGCGGTTGTCGCGGTGGTGGACCTGGGGATGGGCGCGCGTGAGGCGCTCCAGGCGGCAGGCCTGGGCGTGGCGACGGTTTTCGCGCTGCGCCCGGCGCTGGCGCTGTACGAGGACGCCGGGTTGCTCACGCCCGCGATGCGTCGCGCCGTGGAAGCGTGGCTCGACGCCCGGCGCTGAGGCGTCGCTTCACAGGATGGCTTGGGCTGGCCCGAACCGGGCCGGGAAGTCTGCACAGTCCACCTCACCCCCGGCCTGTAGCGGGGCGGGGGCGAGGTGCGGGCAGGGTAAGGGGCGTTCGCGTTACGAGTACGCCTCGACTGTCTCGTTTTCGTTTTGAAGCTCGAAAGCGTCCCGTGTGAGGATCATCGTCTTGCAGCGCCCGTTCGCCCATACACGCTCGACCTCGAAGCCCAGGCGCTCGCACGCCGCCAGCGTGCGCTCATTCATCACCGGCACGTCCAGGCGCAGCGCGCCGCAGCAGTCGGCCTTGAACATCGCCGCCGCATACGCCATCAACGCCTGGCAGGGCAGATCCTCGTCCCACGCCGTCGGGTCGCCGATCACCAACGAGAAGGTTATGCAGCCTGGCCGGTCGTCGCACGCCACGTAGAACTCCCCGAACGGCTCTTCCTCTTCGTCCCGTCGGCAGAGCATGAAATGCCGTGCTTCGTCGCGTCCGTCGACCGTGCGCTGGAACCAGCGTTCCATGTCCTCGTCGTCGAAGTGCATGCCGTCGCCGTTGCCCGATGGCCCCATGACGGCTGGATCGTTCCACCACTGGCGGAGGTAGGGCGCATCCGCGCGGGTCGTGGGCCGGATGCTCACGCGCCCGCTCTGGACGCGTTGCGGAATCGGTGCCGTGCAGTTCTGCGCCTTGTCAGTCATCGTCGTCTAACCTCAAGACTGCCATGAATGCTTCCTGCGGGACTTCCACGTTGCCGATCATCTTGAGCCGCTTCTTGCCTTTCTTTTGCTTTTCGAGCAGCTTCTTCTTACGCGTGATGTCGCCGCCGTAACACTTGGCGAGCACGTCCTTACGCAGGGCCTTCACGTTCGCCCGGCTGATGACGTGCTTGCCCACGGCGGCCTGAATGGGGACCTCATACATCTGGCGCGGGATCAGGCGCTTCAACTGGGAGACGAGCCGCTGGCCCTTGTGGAAGGCGACGTCCTCATGCACGATCATCGCCAGCGCATCGACGGGCTGCTTGTTCACCAGCACGTCGAGCTTCACAAGCTTCTCCGTGCGGTACTCGTCAAAGTGGTAATCCAGGCTCGCATAGCCCCGTGTGGCCGCCTTCAGGCGGCTGTAGAAATCCACGATCATTTCGGCCAGCGGTAGCTTGTACTTGAGCAGCACGCGCGTCGGGTCGAGGTATTCCATGCTGACGTACTCGCCGCGCTTGCTGGTCACCAGCTCCATGATGGCCCCGATGTACGCCTCCGGCGTGAAGATCTCGATCGCCATCCACGGCTCGCGGATCTCCTCGATCGTGCTGGGGTCGGGCAGATCCGCCGGGCTGGTGATGGTGATCGTCTCACCGCCGCGCAGCACGACCTGGTACTCCACGCTGGGGGCGGTCGCCAGGATGTCCAGGTCGTATTCACGTTCCAGCCGTTCCTGCACGATCTCCATATGGAACAGGCCCAGGAACCCGACCCGGAAGCCGAAATTGAGCGCCTGTGAGGTTTCCGGTGTGAAGGTCAGTGATGCGTCGTTGAGTTGAAGTTTTTCGAGCGCCTCCCGCAGGTCGTTGTAGTCGTCGTTGTCGGAGGGGTAGATGCTGGCGTAGACCATCGGCTTGATGGTTTTGTAGCCGGGCAGCGGGGTTGTCGCGCCGCCCTGGGCCAGCGTGATCGTGTCGCCGACGCGGCACTCGCGCACCGTCTTCAGGCCCGTGGCGATGTAGCCCACCTCACCGGCGGCCAGCTCGTCTACCGGCGTCATGTTCGGGCTGAAGATGCCCAGCTCGATCGGGATCGCCTGGGCGCCGGAGGCCATCAGCTTCAGCTCTTGCCCGCTTTTGAACACGCCCTCCGACACGCGCACGTACGCGATCACACCCTTGTACGAGTCGTAATGGCTGTCGAAGATCAGGGCGCGGGGCGGGGCGTTCGGATCGCCCTTCGGCGGCGGGATGTGCTTGACCACCGCCTCCAGGACCTGTTCGACGTTTTGCCCGGTCTTGGCGCTGACGTGGATCACGTCCTCGGCGGGGATGCCGAGGACGTCTTCGATCTCCTGCGCCACGTCGTCCGGGCGCGCGCCGGGCAGATCGACTTTGTTCACCACCGCCACGATCTCGAGGTCCTGCTCCATCGCCATGTACAGGTTGGCGAGCGTCTGCGCCTCGATGCCCTGGGTGCTGTCCACGACCAGCACCGCGCCCTCGCACGCTTGCAGCGCGCGGCTGACCTCATAGGCGAAGTCCACATGGCCCGGCGTGTCGATCAGGTTCATTTCATACGTTTAGATCGGAAGAGCACACGTCTGAACTCCAGTCACGAGATTCCATCT
>CAZGLU010000443.1:0-488 GCA_964526095.1 uncultured Anaerolineaceae bacterium
CTACAATACCGCGCGCGGTGGGGAGGGGCGGGTTTATGGGACGCTACCGGCGGCAGGTCCTGGCCGGGCTGTTGTTCATCACCGTGGCGCTCGTCGCCGTGATCGCCTATACCGGCGTGGGCGCGCTGCGCGACCGTCTGGCGGACTTCCCGCCCGCGCTGCTGCTGCCCGTCGCCGCGCTGAAGGTGGTCAACTGGACGCTGCGCTACGCCGAGTGGCGCTACTTCCTGGGCGTGATCGGGATCCGCACCGCCGCCGATCACCCCTCCGCCCCGGCGACGCCCGCCGCACCACCCACCCTCCGCGAGCGGGACAGCGTCCTGCTGTGGCTGGCGGGCCTCACCCTCTCGATCAGCCCCGGCAAGCTGGCCGAAGTCCTCAAGGCGCTCGTCGTCAAGAACCTGACCGGCGTCCCGTTCAGCCGCATCGTGCCGGTCGTGTTCATGGAGCGGCTGGTGGACGGGCTGGCCGTGATCCTGCTGGCCGCC
>CAZGLU010000443.1:498-3710 GCA_964526095.1 uncultured Anaerolineaceae bacterium
GTGGCCGCGCCTTCGTTCAGCCCGGACACCGTCTCCCCCGCCTACGTGCGCGCCGTGCTGGTCGGCACGACGCTCGCCCTCGCCGCCGGGATCGTCGCCTTGCAGTTCCGGCCGGTGGCGTGGTGGCTGCTGGACCGGATCGCCGGGTGGCCGGTCGTCGGGCGGCTGGAGGGGTCGCTGCGCACGCTGTACGACGCCAGCTACGACCTGCTCAAGCTGCGCCATCTCGCCGTGACGGTGCTGTTTGGGCTGGGCGCCTACTTCAGCGACTGCGTGGGCTTCTACCTGCTGCTGCGCGGCCTCGGCATCGAAGGCTCGTGGACGCTGCTGGCCCAGGCCACGTTCATCCTCGGCTTCTCGGTGATCATCGCGGCGCTCTCCGCCATGCCGGGCGGCGCGGGCGGGCGCGAATTGACGGTCAGCGCGCTGCTGAGCGGCATCGTCGGGCTGTCCCGGGCGGACGCGGGCACGGCCACCTTCCTGATCTCGATCTTCCAGGTGTGGCTCGGCGTGCTGCTCGGCCTGGTCGTGCTCGCCCTCGCGCGGCACGTCCTCTTCCCCCCGGCGCTGCGCGCGGAGCTTGCCGCCTACGAATCCGCGCAGGCCACCGCCAGCGACTGATAACGAACCCTCGAACGCGCCCCTCTCTATCCTTCATACCCCCTTCCCCTCAGCTATTCGCAACAGCGATGAGCTAGAAGCTGCTTTTCACTATCTCGGGGTACAATAGGGATCTTCCTGACCGGCTCGCCAGTATGCGGAGGCGCCCACTTATGTCTTCCGACCTGTTTGACTACGCACGCGGCCAGCGCCAGCGCCATTACGCCCCGCTTGCGGTGCGGATGCGCCCCAACACGCTCGATCAGTTCGTCGGCCAGGAGCACATCATCGGGCCGGGCAAACTGCTGCGCCGGGCGATTGAGGCCGATCAGCTCACCTCGATCATCCTGTGGGGGCCGCCCGGCACGGGCAAGACCACGCTCGCCAACATCATCGCCAACAGCACCCGCCGCCACTTCAGCCGCCTCAATGCCGTGACCTCCGGCGTGAAGGACCTGCGCGAGCTGATCGCCGCCGCGCAGGACCGCATGGGCCTCTACGGTCAGGGCACGGTGCTGTTCATCGACGAGATCCACCGCTGGAATAAGGCCCAGCAGGACGGGCTGCTGCCGTTCGTGGAGGATGGCACGGTCGTGCTGATCGGCTCCACCACCGAAAACCCGTTCTTCTCGCTCGTGAATCCCCTGCTCAGCCGCAGCCGCGTGTTCCAACTGCTGCCGCTGACCGAGGACGAGATCGTGCGGATCCTGTACCTCGCGCTGGAGGACACCGAGCGCGGCCTGGGCAACGACCCGATCCGCCTGACAGAAGACGCCGCGCGGCACCTCGCGCACGTCGCTGGCGGCGACGCGCGCAGCGCGCTCAACGCGCTGGAGCTGGCGGCCAAGACCACGCCGCCCGGCCCCGGCGGCGGCATCCTGATCGACCTGGAGGTGGCGCAGGAGAGCATCCAGCGCCGCGCCGTGCGCTACGATCGCGGCGGCGACGAGCACTACGACACCATCAGCGCCTTCATCAAGAGTGTGCGCGGCTCCGACCCCGACGCCGCCTTGTACTGGATGGCGAAGATGCTGCACGCCGGTGAGGACCCGCGCTTCATCTTCCGCCGCCTGTACATCCTCGCCAGCGAGGACATCGGCCTGGCGGACCCCAACGCGCTCGTGGTCGTCAACGCGGCGGCCAATGCCTTTGAAATGGTCGGCCTGCCGGAGGGCAACTACTTCCTCTCGCACGCCTGCCTCTACCTCTGCACCGCGCCCAAGAGCAACAGCGCCGGGGCGATCTGGAAGGCGCTGGCGCACATGGACCAGGAAGGCCCCGGCCCGGTCCCGCCCTACCTGCGCGACAAGTCGGACAACATCTACGGTCCGGCGCGGGAGAACTACCAGCGCGCGATGGAGGAGGCCGTGGGTGACCGGGGCGAGTACCGCTACCCGCACGACTACCCCGGCGGCTGGGTCGAGCAGCGTTACCTGCCCGAAGGCATGGCGCCGCCCGGCTGGTACCAGCCCAAAGACATCGGCTACGAGCGTACCAGTCGGGAGCGGCGGGCGCGGCGCGGAGAGGCAGCGGACGACGAGCAGGGCTAGGCGCCGCCCGTCCCGCTCGTCCTCGTGCGTGTCGCTAGATGGTCAGCGACAGGATGCTGGCCTGCTCGACGTAGCCGTACACCGGCCCGTAGGGCGTCTGGACGCTGACCAGCCACCACCATTGCAGGCCGTCGAAGCTGGGGCTGCCCACCACCAGGAACCGTCCCAGCGGCGAGATGGTGTAGGTCGGCGCCGCATACGAGGACGGCGCGAGGCGCACCCACACGAAGGGGATACCGGCCTTCACCTGCGCGGGCATGGGCACCTGCCAGGGTTTCATCACCGCCGGATCGTCGTCCGGCACCTGAGCGACCCCCACCAGCGACGCTTGCTCAACCCAGCCCGTCGCGTAGGGCGGGTAGGGATAGAGCAGCACCTGCCACCACCATTGGAAGCCATCAAAGTAACCCGGCTGGCCATGTACGATCTGCATCGTCGGGTTGGCGCCCGGCCAGACCGTCGCGATCACTTGCGGCGACTGCGGCGCATTGCGCAGCCACGCGAACGGGACGCCAGCCTTGAGCGTGACCAGCTCGCCGCCGATATACATTGGGCGGCAGGTCCCGGTCGGGGAGTTCGGCGGCTGTTGGTCGCCGCAGGGTGGGTACAGGGCGGCCTGAGCGTGCAGACCGGGCGTGGCGAACACCAACAGCAGCGCCGCTAACAGCGCGATCGACAGTTTACGCATGGGAGCCTCCTGAATGCTGGGCTCTGGGATTGAGCACGCGGAGTAGGACTTGTGTCTACACACTATAAAGGCAGCGCCCCCGCTGAACCGGGCGCACAGCTAACGCGCGCTCGTCGTGATGGGGGCGTTTACCGTACTGTGCGGACCGGCCCGGCGTGCTTGCCGGTCGATCAGAAGGGGAGCAGCACCTCGCGCGGCACCGGCTCGTAGGGGCCGTCCTCGCCGAAAGCCCAGCGCAGATAGATGTGCGAGTGGTGCGTCTCGTCCAGCAGGCGCACCGCGATCGAGTGCACGCCAACCCTCAGTGTGAGCGGCGCGGAATACTGGACGCCGGGGCGCAGCGGCAGCACCGTCTGCCCGTCGATGGTCAACGC
>CAZGLU010000444.1:0-3708 GCA_964526095.1 uncultured Anaerolineaceae bacterium
GCGGCTATCTCGGCTGGGCGGTGGCTTTCGGCCTTGCGGCGATCCTGGCGCTGGCCCGGTTCCTCGCCATGCGCTCGCCCTACGAAGACGCCCAGCTTACCGGCACGAGCCTGCTGCCAGCCTTCAGGTCGGCGGTCGCCGGGCCGGTCATCGTGGCGCTGGCCCTGGCCTTCCTCGCCGGGATGCTCTACCTGGCCCTGCCGCTGTCCGCCACGGTCGGCGCGGAGGGGGCGCCCCGGACCCAACGCACGGTATCCCTCGCGCGGCACGCACCGGCGCTGCGACGCCTCGCGCTCGCCAGCGTGCTCCTGGCCGGGCTGGTGCTGTTCGCCCGCACGCTCAGTTACCGGCTGTGGTGGGGCGCGCTGGAATACCGGCTGTGGGTCCTGTTCTGTTCGCTGCCCTTCATGCTGCTCGCCGTGCTCGATGCGCTGGCCCGTGACCGCGCGCCAGCGCCGTGGCGGGGCGAACTGCGGACCCGCACGCGCGCCAACCTCGCCATCGCGGCGATCTTCGCCGTGGTCCTCAGCGCGAACGGGCTGCTCTGGTACCGGCTGACTGCACGCCTGGACGCGGCCCTCGAAGCCAGCGCCACAAGCTGCATCCCGATGGAATCGCTGGACTGGATCGACAAAACGGCCCTGTCCCACTGGTCGATCACGCCCTACTCGCTGGTCTTGCAGGGCCGTCACCCCACCAAGATCGTGCTGCCGGAAGCTGCGTGCACCCGGATCCATGCCCAGGGCATGCCGCTCACGGACTGGCGCCTGCGTCCCTGGGATCGCGGCTGGTTCGCGCTGGATCAGCTTGAGCAGCGGCTCGCGGGCGGGACTCAGCACCCCGGCGTGGCCTGGCGCCATACCGCAGGCCCGTAAAGCCCCCAAACGGCATAGTTCTTTTGTACTGTTTCAGGCGTCAAGCGCCGCTGCAACCGGGGCGGGACCAATGATTTCACTTGTCTGCTAGCAAGCGCATTATGGATAATCAAACGGCGCGATAAACACACAGGTCCGGCACTCTGCCATAGATGCATCGCATCCACCATCGAAGCCTTTTCTAGGTAGGGGCGCATGGGCAAGACCACGGCGGCTTTGTACTTCGGCCTCATCGCACTCGGGCTGCTGATGGCCGCGCTGACGAACGGGGCGCTGGCATGGGATGGCAGCTACCTGTTTTTCGTCGCGCTCGACGAGCAGGAACCCTACATCCCACATGCCCAACGCTTTATCCTCCTGGTCGGGCAGGGGGCCACGCTGCTCGGCAGCCAGTGGACCGACGACGTGGCGCTGCTGCGGTTCCTCTTTGGCTTCGCGTTCGCCCTGCTCAGCTTCAGCATCCTGCTGCTCTGCTGGATGATCGTCAAGGGCCGGGCGCCCTGGCTGTTTCTCTGGCCCACCCTGGGGATCGGGATCGCCACGCTGCCCCGGCAGATCACGACCTACAACGAGGCCACCATCGCCATGCAGCTTTTCTGGCCGCTGCTGCTGGCGCTGCTGGTCGGCGCGGAAAGGCGCTGGCTGCCCGCGATTGTCGTCCCGGCGGGGCTGCTGCTGTTGGCCCACCCCAGCGCCATCCCGCTGATCGCGTTCGCGTCCGGGGTGGCGTTCCTGCTGGCCCTCCGGCACCGGGCGGCACGCACGGCCTACCTGCGGCGGGCGGCCTTTCTGGGACTGGTCGCCGCGGTCACCCTGATCATTTTCCAGCTCAGGAAGTCGCCCTATGAGTCCGATGCGCTGAATGTGGGGGTGCTCGCGGCCTCATTCCGGGATGCCGTGTTTGGCCCGATGATGGTTGCGCTCGCCCTGACCTATGGGGCCGCCGGGATCCTGTTCCTCGTCCCGACCATCCGCCGGCGGTGGGTTTTCCCCACAGCGTCAGGCCGGATCCCGGCGCTGTACAGGGTGGCGATCTTGGCGCTGGCCGGGGCCGGGCTGGTGCTGTTCGTGCGCATGTTGATCCCGCGCCTGTGGTGGACCGCGCTGGATTACCGCTACTGGATCGTGCCCAGCACACTGCCGTTCCTGGCGTTCGCCGTGCTCGAAGCGATCGCGCCGCCCGCGTGGCTGGACGCGCTGCGCCGCGAAATGCGCGCCCGCGCGCGGGCCATGGTGCTGGTCGCCGCCATCTTCGCCCTCGCCCTCAGCGCGAACGGCCTGGTCTGGCTGCGCCTCACGCACCGGCTCGAAGACACCCTCGCCACGCGCACGGAGGCGTGCATCCCGATGTCGTCGCTCAACTGGATCCGACGGACCGCCCTGAATCACTGGGCGATCTCCACGTATTCCCTCGTCCTTCAGGGGCGGCACCCCACGAAGATCATCCTGCCCGACGAGGAGTGCGCCGCCGCCCAAACGGACGGCCTGTCCGTCACGGACTGGTACACGCGCCCCTGGGGCGAAGGCTGGTTCGACCTCACGGCGCTCGACCAGCGCCTGGCGCGCTCAACCAGCGGGTCATAGGCGGCGCGCTCACTCCGCCGCGACCGGCAAGCCCTCCATACGCATAATGGTCAGCGCATTGGTGCTGGGCGACGGGCCGGGCCGCAGCGTGTAATCAAACCGCATGCGCCCATCCTCGATATGCTCCGTGAAATGGTAGTTGAGCAGCGATGGCAGCGCGTCGGCCAGCGTGACCAGCTCCAGATCGTGGGTCGAGATCACGCCCACGCCCCGCCGCCCCGCCAGCGCGCCGATGAACGAGCGGCTGCCGATCAAGCGCTCGCGGTTGTTCGTCCCCCGGAAGATCTCGTCGATCAGGTAGAACACCGGGTAGGGGTGTTCGGCCTCCAACGCGTCGAGCAGGGCGCGCAGGCACTTCACCTCCGCGTAGAAGTACGAGATCCCATCGATCACGGAGTCCGTGATGCGGATGCAGGTGTGCAGCCGGAACGGGGCCGTACGCAGCGCCCCGGCCGCCACCGGGCCGCCCCCGTAGGCGAGGCACAGGTTCACGCCGATGGTGCGCAGGAACGTGCTTTTGCCGGACATATTCGAGCCGGTGATCAGCGCCAACTCGCCGGTCGCGCCCAACGTAAAGTCGTTGGTGACGCGCGCCGCATCCGGGATCAACGGGTGGCCGAGCGCCCGCGCCTCGAACAGTGGCGCGGCGTCCGCGTCACGGCGCACGGTCGGGAAGGTCAGGCCGGGGTTGAGGTACGCGAACGCCGCCAGCGCGCTCAGCGCCTCCAGCTCAAACCAGGTATCCAACCAGCGCGGCAGCAGGGCGGTCAGCGCCGCCTGCCGCCTGCTCAGCGCCACCATCACGTAGACATCCCACGGGACCACGGCGCTGATCAGTACCCACAGCAGCGGGTTCCCCCGCACGCTGGCCGCTGCGAGCACACGCGTCAGGTGTCGGAGCTGCGTGGACGGGCGCGTCTCGGCCTCCTGAAACGGCGCGCACAGCGCCGCCAGCGCGGGCCGCCGCGCGTAGCCGAAGCCCTCCACCACCTCGAAAGCGCCGCGCAGGTCGTTCAGCGGGTCGCTCAACGCATACGCTTTCCCGAAGGGGTCCCCCAGGCGGCGCACAGTCCACAGATACAGCCCGGCGTAGACCACGAACGAGAGGCCCCACACCGGCGGGATCATGCCCAGCGCCGCCAACCCGAACAGCACGGCATCGACGACCGCCAGCCCGGTCAGGACTGCCGCCAAACGGCCCAGCGGGTGCGACGGCTCCAGCGCGTCCAGCCAGCGCACCAACGTCGCG
>CAZGLU010000445.1:0-228 GCA_964526095.1 uncultured Anaerolineaceae bacterium
ATGCTGCGCGTGCGGGTGTTGGGCAGCGCCTCCTGCGTGATGTCGAGCACCTGCGCCGACCCGCCGAGATGTTCCTGGACGTAGTGCCCGGTCCAGCGCCCCAGGTGGAAGGCGGCCTCGTAGTTGTTCGGGCCGAGGTACAGCGCGCCGGAGCAGGGGCAGGATTCGGCCAGCAGCGGGATGCCGGTGAGCAGGGCGCGGTCGCGCAGGGAGTGGCTAGACGACTGC
>CAZGLU010000445.1:238-3704 GCA_964526095.1 uncultured Anaerolineaceae bacterium
GGATCGCGGAATGTTGGACCGGCGCGAGCACCAGCGCGTCGGTGGACAGGTCCGGCTCCGTGGCGACGGCCTCGGACGGCGTCGGCTCGGCGGCGAGCGCCTTGTCAACGCGCACCGCCCCGCCGCGCGTCCGCCGCAGCAGGTTGCGCGCCTCCAGCTTGCGCAGGTCGCGCCGGATGGTGACCTCGGTCACCGCGCACGCCTCGGCCAGTTCGTGTACGGACACGACGCCGTGTTCCTGCACCAGCGAGACGATCAATTCTTCGCGTTCAACGAGTAGCATGGATGTGTTCATCGAAGTACGTTTTTGATTGGTTCTGATCGAAGCGTATGATAAGTGGCGGGGTTTGTCAAGCAATCCCTCCTGCTTTGCGCGGGGATCGCTTGACACCACCCCTGATTGATGTGAGAATGAAAAAAACGAACATTTAAGAAACAAAATGCGCAGCGACCGGTAAGCCCGGCGGAACCGTGGCCCGGCGTGATGGCCGGTTCGATCGAGTCGCGGGGATGGCGCGATACTTCTTTGACCGGCCTGTGCAGCAGAAAGGACTTGATGATGGCGGAACTCACCTCACGACAGCGCATGTTGACCGCCCTCACCGGGGGCATCCCGGATCGGCTGCCGGTGACGACGCATCATGTGATGCCTTATTTCCTTAACAAGTACATGAACGGCATCTCCGATCAGGAGTTTTTCGATTGCTTCGGCTTCGACGCCTGGCTGTGGACCGTGCCGCATCGTCCGGATCCGTCGCAAGGTGAGTACGAGGATCCGTTGCAGGGCGAGATCGGGTTCCTGGAGAGCCGCCGCGTCTCGACCGACAACTGGCGTGTGTTCTGGGAGGAGATCCCCAACCAGCCGTACAAGACGGTGCGCTACAACTTCGTCACGCCGAAGGGCACGCTCTCGATGGTGATCGAGTCGAATGATCACACGTCGTGGGTGGGGGAGTACCTGATCAAGAACAAGCGCGATATCGACTTGCTCGGCGAGTACATGACGGCGCCGAAGTGTGACGTGGAGGCCGTCAACAAGGCTGCCGAGGAGTTTGGCGAGCGCGGGCTGGTGCGCGGGCATATTTGCTGCTTCGATGTCTTCGGCCAGCCGGGCTGCTGGCAGGACGCCGCGTGCCTGATGCGCGTGGACGACCTGATCCTGCAAACCTACGATGACCCGGAGTGGGTCCACGAGCTGCTGCGCATCCTCCAGCGCCGCAAGAAGATCTACATCGAGTCGATGGTCGGCGCGCGCTTCGACGTGCACGAGTTGGGCGGCGGCTCCGCCTCGTCCACCGTGATCTCGCCCAAGATCTTCGAGGAGTTCGTCGCGCCGTATGACAGCGAGCTGATCGAGACGGCGCACCGCGTCGGGCAGCGCATCACCTACCATACCTGCGGTGGGATGATGCCGATCCTCGAGATGATCGCGGACATGAAGCCCGACGCGATGGAGACGTTCACGCCGCGTGCCATGGGCGCGGACGTCGATCTGGCCGAGGCCAAGCGCCGCATCGGGGACCGGGTGTGCATGATCGGCGGCTTTGACCAGTTCCACTTCCTGATCGGCTGCTCGCCGGAGGAGACGCGCGCCGAGGTCCGCCGCTGCTTTGAGGCGGCGGGCGGCGGTGGTGGCTACATCCTCAGCCCGTCGGATCACTTCTTCGACGCCGACCCGGAACTGGTGGCCGTCCTGGCCGACGAGGCGCGGCGCTGCACGTACTAGCGCGCCCTCAACCCTTGAGCCTGATGTCCCGCCCGGTCGCTAAACCGGGCGGGTGTTTTATGGGCGCTTAGCCCGCCGGTGCCGTCCCGGTGCGGATGACGATCAGCTTGTCTGCGCCGGACTCGGCGCCCCAGACCTCGCCGGGCCGCCCCAATATCTGCCGCACGCTGCCCGCCGGGCTGGGCAGGGGATACACCTCGAACGCCTCCGTCGCGGGGTCGAAGCTCACCAGCGCGTTGCCGCCGAAATCGCTCAGCCACACGATGTCGCGCTCGTCCACGTAGACCGCATAGGGCTGCGGGCGGTCGCCCGGCAGGCGCCATGACTGCCACGACTCGTCGGCGGGGTCGTAAACCGACACGTTGCCGCTCCCCCACTCGCTGACCCAGATGCGCCCCTGCGAGTCCGACCACACGCGCCGCGCGCCCTGGTTCGGCGTGGGCGGCTCAAGGACCGTCGCCTCGCCCGTGTCGCGCTCGATGCGCGCGATGTGGCTGCCCGCCAGCGAGGCGTAGTAGATCTCCCCGTCCGGCGTCGCGGTGATGCCGTACGGTCCGCGTCCGCGCGGCGCGTCGAAGACCTCTACCTCGCCCGTTTCGGGGTCCAGCCGCCCGTAATAGCCGCTCTGCCCGGTGAACCACAGGATGCCCTCGCCGTCGAACGCCGCCGTATTGAGGTTGGCTGAGGGGGTGCCGTCCGGGAGCGGGTAGTGCGTTACCTCGCCAGTGTCCGCCGCGACGCGCACGATCGCGTTCAGCCCGCTGTCCGTGATCCACGCGTCGCCCTCCGGCCCGACGATGACGCCGTGCGGGGCGGAGCCAGCACCCAGTGGGATGTGGCGCGTCTCGCCCGTTTCGGGGTCCAGCCAGCCCAACTCGCCGCTGCGCTGTGCGGTGTACCACACGCCGCCATCGACGGCGGGGGCCACGTCATGCGGGTGCGAGCCGGGTGGGACCGCGTACTCCTCGACCTCCGGCGCGTTGGGTCCGTCCTGCGCCAGGGCAGCAGGCGACGCGGCCAGCACGAGTAGCAGGGCGAGCACGCCGATGACGTACATGATGCCTGATCGGGTTCGTTGTCTGTCTACCATGAGCCATCCCCTTACCTGTACGTTTCTGGAGTCTTAGAGCCGGGTGAAAAAACGTCAAAGAGCCTCAACTCTTATAATAAACTGGATAAACATGATTAAAAAGGAGGGTGTGATGAAAAGATTCCTGGCAGCGGTCGTCGTATGTGCCCTGCTCGTGCCGTTTTCGGCCTCGGCGCAGGGACCGGATGGCCTGGACGTCCTGAGCGAAGATGTGAGCGTGACCAGCGGCGGACAGGACTACGCCTCCTACCTCGCGGCCCCGGCAGAGGGTGGGCCGTATCCGGGCGTCGTGCTGATCCACTCCTTCAACGGCCTGGAGGAAGGCTACCGCACCATGACCGATGCATTCGCCGCGCGGGGCTTCGTCGTGCTGGCGGTCGGCTGGCAGACATTCGAGGAAAGCCCCAGCGACGATACGATGGGCCAGCTTCTGCGCGATAGTGTGGCCTTCCTGAGCGAGCGCGAGGACGTAGACCCGGCGCGGCTGGGCCTGACGGGCTTCTGTGCGGGTGGCCGCTACACGATGCTCTTCCTGCCGCAGATCGACGAGTTCGCGGCGGGCGTGGCGTGGTACGGCTTCCCCTATCGCGGCGACACGATCCCAGATCGGAAGAGCACACGTCTGAACTCCAGTCACGAGATTCCATCGC
>CAZGLU010000446.1:0-3701 GCA_964526095.1 uncultured Anaerolineaceae bacterium
GGGCGGCGACTGGTCTTTGACGTCGAGGCGTGGGACGCGATCGAGCGCATCGCGGCGGGCAAGCACGAGCGCTTCATCGTAAACCGCGACCGCTTCACGGCCCGCGCGGCGGGGAAGGGGCGCGACAGCACGTCAGGCCCCGCCGGGTAATAAACCTGATATTTAAACGAAAAATAGGAAATTTGACGGATACGGCGAACCAGAATCAGATCTATGATGGAATGGCTGGCCCCGTCTGGCGATCCCCGCCTCGAAGCGTTGCCGTCCCCAGCGGCAAGGGGCAGGCGCGGCACAGCGTCGCCCCTGGCGAGGCAGTTCAGGCGTAAGCTGGCCCGCTCGTATTGTGACCTTCCAGTATGAGAGTATGAGGAGAAACAAGCATGTCACACCGTAGCCGTTTGATCAGCCTCCTTGTCCTGTTCGCCCTGTTGATCGTTCCCGTAGTCGCCCTGGCCCAAGACGGCGAGGACGAGGAGATGCAGCAGTACACGTCCCCCGACGGGTTCCTGACCGTCTCCTATCCCGCTGATTGGCTCGCGCAGGAGGATGATTTCCTGTACGGCGCGGTGATCGCCGACTCCCAGGAAACCCTGGACTATTACAACGACGTGGAGAGTGAGGACGCCGTTCCATCCGGCTCCGTGATCGTGGTCGTGACGCTTGCCACGCTGGAAACGTTCCAGATGTTCGGTATGGCGATGGAAGAAGGCATGACGCCGGAGGAAATGCTCCCGGTGTTCCTGGACTTCATCAGTGGGCTGCCCGAAGGTGGGCCGGACGGGGAACCTGCGATGGACGCCACCGCCGAGGCGGAGATGGACGCCGCTGAGGAGCCCGCGATGGACGCGACTGCCGAAGCTGGTATGGAGGCCGTTGTCGCCGGTGAGGTCGAGGTGATGGAATTTGAAGACGGGCGTCAGGTCGCCTACGCACCCGTCGAGTACGTTTCCTCCTCGTCGGACATTTACATGATCTACGAACTCGGTGAGGGGGTGTACGTCGTGTTCAATCTCTTCACCGCGCCGGGCGAGCTGACCGACGAGCTGCTCGACACGGGCTTCCAGATCGCTGAGTCGGTAGCCTTCACCGGGACGCCGGACGTACTCATGATGCAGGGGCCGGATCTCGAGGAGAGCGACGTCGATCCGAGCACGCTCGATGGCAACGCCCTGATCGATGAGCGCTGCACGGTATGCCATGACCGCCAGCGTATCGACGCCCAGGACAAGGACGAGGCCGGTTGGACGGAAACGGTGGACCGCATGATCTCCTACGGCGCCGACCTGGATAGCGCCGAGCGCCAGGCGGTGATCGACTACCTGGTGGAGACACACTAGCCCGGCGCCGCTTCGCTGAAGCTGACGAGGCTCGCCGTGTCCCGTAACCGGGCAGGGCGGGCCTTCTTTTTTCAAGCGTTCAAGTTCAAGCGTTCAAGGTGCCCGCCGCCTCACGCTCGCGCGGGCGGCTCGGATACGACCCGCGCCCACCAGCGCGCGCCGTTGGTGTGCAGCTCCAGCACGCGACCGTCCACAAGGCGGGCCAGCACGTGGATCCCGTCCAGTTCCTTCCAGCGGCGGCCTACGTCGATCACGTCCAGCAGGTCCCCGCGCCACAACACCGCGCTCGGACGCGGCCAGCCGTCCACCGAGTACGTCGCCTCGACCTCGACCGTTTCAAAGCTCACGGCGACGCTTTTTCCAGGTACGCCAGCAGCATCCGCAGCGCCTCGTCCGCCGACGCCTGCCGGTTCCCGGCGCGGTCGGATGTCCACACGTGGCGCCGAACTTGCGAGCCGTCCGGCGTCGCGAGGCCGATGTAGTGCAGGCCGACCGGCTTGAGCGGGGTCGCCCCGGTTGGCCCCGCGATCCCCGTGATGCTCAGCGCGAGGTCCGTCTCCAGCAGCCGCCGCACGCCCTCCGCCATCTGCCGCGCGACCGGCTCGCTCACCGCGCCGTACCCGGCCAGCGTGTCCGCCTGGACGCCGAGCACCGCCTGTTTGACCCGGTCGGCATACGCCACCACCCCGCCGATGACGTAGGCCGAGCTGCCGCTCAGCGACGTGAGCCGCGCCAGAAGCAGCCCGCCCGTGCTCGACTCTGCTGTGGCGATGGTCATCCCGCGCGCCAGAAGCGCCTCGTGAACGCGGCGGTCCAGATCCGGATCGCCCGACAGGGGGGTGTGTTCGCTCATGTGCTCCCGTCATCTTCCTCTAGCGTGAATTCCCAGGCGCAGAAACCATGCTCGGCAGGGTGGGGCGGGCAGCCCAGGCAGCGCGTCCGGATGCGCGGATCGATCGTCCGGGCGAACGTGGTGAACTCCATCTCCCCGACCGGGCGGCAGGGGAACGGCGGCAGCCCCTTGCGGTGGCGCGTCTGCTGCACGCGGCACTCGACCATGCGAAAGACGAGGGTATCCGCGCCGACCCACTCGATCGACTGGCGGTTGATGCGTGCGTAGGCCCGCAGGTCAAGCGCCCGCGCCAGCGCGGCCAGCCCGCCCTGCGCAGGCAAGCCGAACGCCTGCTTGATGCGCCGCGCCTCGGCGGCGGCGAAGATCGACCACGCCCGCACGTCCAGCGCGATCGCCGCGTCCGTCCCATACGCTTCCTCAGCCGCCAGGAACCAGCTTCCGTCATGCGCCAGCCAGTTTTTAGCATACACTTCGACCAGCGCCAGCAGTTCCTCGCGTGACAGCGACTCCAGATCGAGCATGTTCGGCGGCCTCGTTTCCCTGGTTTATCCCCTGGTTTAAAAGGAATGTGACAGTCATCAAGGATATTGCGACGTTACACACTACTGACCCGGAGCTAAACGGAATAAACTCTTGGCGTTGACCATCAAGGAGCGGCAGTTTTTGGTCAAATTTAACATTTTAAACAGCCGCATCGTGGCATTTGAGCGTTCATCCGCCCGCCTGATAATACGTGATCGTCTGGCTGGTAACAAGCCCTGCGGCGCCCGCAGGTCCATGTTCGAAATGGGAGGAAGTCAATGAATAATGGTGAATCGTCCCGACCGATGGTGACGATCGATGGCAACACCGCCGCCGCGCAGGTCGCCCATGCGCTGAACGAGGTGATCGCCATCTACCCCATCACGCCCTCATCTCCGATGGGCGAACTGGCTGACGAACTGTCGGCGGCAGGGGAAACGAATATCTGGGGAACCGTCCCCGTCGTGGCCGAGATGCAGTCGGAAGGCGGCGCCGCCGGTGCCGTGCACGGTGCGCTGACCACCGGGGCGCTGACGACGACCTTCACGGCGTCTCAAGGCTTGCTCTTGATGATCCCCAATATGTACAAGATCGCGGGCGAGCTGACGCCGACCGTCTTCCACGTCGCGGCGCGCGCCCTGGCTACGCAGGCGCTGTCGATCTTCGGCGACCATTCGGATATCAACGCCGCCCGCGCCACCGGCTTCGCCTTCCTCTGCTCGGGCAACGTGCAGGAAGCGCAGGACTTCGCCCTGATCGCACAGGCCGCCACGCTTGAGTCTCGCGTGCCGTTCGTCCACTTCTTCGACGGCTTCCGCACCTCGCACGAAGTGCAGAAGATCGAGCAGCTTACCAAAGACGACCTGCGCGCGATGATCGATGAGTCCACGGTGTTGGCCCACCGGCTGCGCGGCCTCTCGCCGGAGCGCCCGGTCATCCGTGAGATCGGAAGAGCACACGTCTGAACTCCAGTCACGAGATTCCATCGC
>CAZGLU010000447.1:0-3693 GCA_964526095.1 uncultured Anaerolineaceae bacterium
ACACCCTATCCTACACTCTTTCCCTACACGACGCTCTTCCGATCTCACGTCGCGCTGGACAACATCGCCCGGCTCGTCGGGCGCACCTGGCTCGGCATGGTGATCGAAGACAGCCTGCGCGCGCTGGACTACCTGCAAACGCGCGAGGACGTCATCCCCACGAACATCGGCGCGACCGGGCTGGGCGTAGGCGGCGGGCTGGCGCTGTACCTCGCCGCGCTGGACGAGCGCGTGCGTGCCTGCGTGGTGGAGAACTACCTCGGCGGCGACATCAGCCTGCTGCACGTCCTCGGCCACGGCTGCGACTTCGTGCCGCACCTGCGCCGTTACGTGCAGATCTCCGACGTGATGCGGGCCGTCGCGCCGCGCGCCGTGCTGTACGCCTACCCCAAAGGCCGCCCCACGACGGCCCTCGCGCACCAGGCATGGGACCGCATGCGCCCGACCTACGAGTTGTTCGGCGTGCCGGACCGCACCCGCTTCCTTGAGCACGAACGCGGCGACCGCTACGTGCGCACGCTGGCGAAGGAATGGTTTGACCGCTGGCTGATCGAAGAGCCGGATACGAGCGTGCTGCTCTGGGCGCCGCGCGAGTACGAGGCGCCGCGCCGCTAGGGTGTGGCGGGGGACCTCACCCCCTCGGCCCCCTCTCCAATCAAGTTGGAGAGGGGGAAGCGCTGAACCTTTCCTTCTACGCGAGCGGTGCGCGGGAGGGCGAGATAGACCTCACCCCCTCAGTCCCCCTCTCAAGTCGGGGCTGGAGAGGGGGAGGCCCTGAACCGAGCACCGCCCCCCATGAGCGGCCAGCCGCAACACGGGCGGTGCCGGGCGCGGCGCACCCCTCAGAAACCGCTCACAATCGGAACCGGGGATCGTGACTTTTATCACCTGAAAGCGCAGCCCCCGTGTGTTAGAGTGAGCGCGTAAAGCAGATAAGCATCATGCAAATGAGAACAAGTCTGCCATGCACGAGATGGCCGTCACGCAAAGCCTGCTCAACATCACGCTCGAATACGCCCAGCGCGCCAACGCCGTGCGCGTCAACGAGCTGCGGATCGTGGTAGGCGAGCTGTCGAGTATCGTGGACGACTCGGTGCAGTTCTATTGGGACTTCATCAGCCAGGGGACGATCGCCGAAAAAGCCCGGCTCACCTTCCGCCGCATCCCCGCGACGATGCGCTGCGCCGACTGCGGGCGCGAGTCGCTCCTGAACCGCGAGGAATATACCTGCCCGGCGTGCGGCAGCGGACGACTGGCCGTGACGGGCGGCGAGGAATTCTACCTGGAAAGCATCGACGTGGATCTGGCGGAGGACGCCGAGATCCCGCAGCAGGAGGAAAATGTAAGCCATGCCTGAGATCGAAGTTGTCGAAGATATCATGGGCGTGAACGACCGTCTGGCCGCGCAGATCCAGGGCCAGATGGATGCAGCAGGCGTGCTGGCGCTGAACATCATGGCCTCGCCGGGCGGCGGCAAGACGAGCGTCACGCGGCGGACGATCGAGGCATTGAAGGACGAGGTGCGCATCGGCTACATGGACGGCGACATCGTGGAGATCGACGCGCAGCACATCGCGCGGCTCGGCGTGCCCACGACGCTGATCAACACGGGCGGCGACTGTCACCTGGACGCGAACAAGGTCAACCTCGCCCTGCCCGACCTGGACCTGAACGCGCTCGATCTGGTCGTGATCGAGAACGTGGGCAATCTGGTCTGCCCGGCAGCGTGGAAGATCGGCGCGCACCTGAACGTGGTGATCGCCAGCGTGCCCGAAGGGTCGGACAAGCCCTACAAGTACCCGGCCATGTTCCGGGGCGCGCACGTGCTGATCCTGAACAAGATCGACCTGATGCCGTACATCGACTTCGACCTGGACTACTTCCGGCATGGCGTGGAGGTGCTGAACCCCGGCCTGGCGTTCTTCCCGGTGTCGGCCAAGACCGGCGAGGGCTTCGACGCGTGGCTCGACTGGCTGCGCGCGCGGGTGGCGGAGAAGCGGGAAGCGGTTGGCGGTTAGCTGAAAAGCAAAAGCGGACCTCACCCCCCGGCCCCCTCTCCAATCGGGGCTGGAGAGGGGGATGGATGGTGGCCCCCCATCCCCCGGCCCCTTCCCCCACGCAAGCGGAGGGAAGGGGAGGACGTGGGGAAGGCTCTAGAGACTGACCGGGAGCACAGGGCTGTTTGGACACGGGCTACGAGCTAACGGCTAAGAGCTAGAAGCTAAGGGCTGAAGAGCAAAACAGGCATGACAAGCGGCTACCGCATCCACATCACCGGCGTCGTGCAGGGCGTCGGGTTCCGGCCCTTCATCTACGGGCTGGCGCAGCGTCACGCGCTGGTGGGCTGGGTGCGCAACACGTCGGCGGGCGTGGACATCGAGGTAGGCGGGACGCCGGGCGACCTGGACGCGTTCGTCCAGGCGATCACGGCGGAGGCGCCGCCGCTCTCGCGCATCGAGGATGTGGCTGTCGTGCCCATCAGCGCGAATGGCTACACGAAATTCGAGATCCTGCACAGCGCCGCGCAGGAAGGCGAGTACCAACCGATCTCGCCCGACGTGGCGACGTGCGACGACTGCCTGCGCGAGGTGTTCGACCCGGCGGACCGGCGCTATCGCTACGCCTTCACCAACTGCACCAACTGCGGCCCGCGCTTCACGATCATTCAGGACATCCCCTACGACCGGCCCAACACGACGATGGCGCCGTTCGAGATGTGCCCGGCCTGCCAGGCGGAATATGACGACCCGCTCAACCGGCGTTTCCACGCGCAGCCGAACGCCTGCCCGGTCTGCGGGCCGCAGCTCGAGCTGGCCCCCAGCCCGGCGCACGCGCTCCCCGACTGGGACGCGCTCCCGGCTGACCCGATCGAGGCGGCACGGGCGCTGCTGCGTGCGGGTCGGATCGTGGCGATCAAGGGGCTGGGCGGGTTTCATCTGGCCTGCGACGCGACGAACGCGGAAGCGGTCCGCACGCTGCGCGAGCGCAAGGGCCGCGCCGAAAAACCGTTCGCGGTGATGATGCCGGACCGCGCGACGGTCGAGCGGTTCTGCGACGTGGGCGCGGCGGCGGCGCAGGCGCTGGAGGCGCGCGAGCGCCCGATCGTGCTGCTGCCGCTCAAGCGCAAAACGGCGCTGGCGGACGCGGTCGCGCCGGGGCTGACGGAACTGGGCGTGATGCTGCCCTATACGCCGCTGCACCACCTGCTGCTGGAGCCGGTGGACGACTTCCCGCCCGCGCTGGTGATGACCAGCGGCAACTTCAGCGAGGAGCCGATCGCGACGGACGACGCGGACGCGCTGGACCGGCTCGCGCCGCTGGCGGACGCGTTCCTGCTGCATAACCGCGCCATTCACATCCGCTGCGACGACTCAGTGGTGCGGGCGACGCCGGACGGCGTGCTGCCGCTGCGCCGCTCGCGGGGGTATGCGCCCTACCCGATCCCCCTGCCCTTCGATGCGGCCCCGGTGCTGGCGGCGGGGGCGGAACTCAAAAACACGTTCTGCCTCGCACGGGGGCGTCACGCGTTCATCAGCCAGCACATCGGGGATCTGGCGAATTACGAGGCGCTGCGATCGTACGAGCACAGCGTCGAACACCTGGAGCGGTTGTTCCGCGTGCAGCCGGAGATCGTCGCGCACGACGCAGATCGGAAGAGCGTCGTGTAGGGAAAGAGTGTAGGATAGGGTGGTG
>CAZGLU010000448.1:0-3681 GCA_964526095.1 uncultured Anaerolineaceae bacterium
CACCACCCAATCCTACACTCTTTCCCTACACGACGCTCTTCCGATCTCCGCGCGCTGGTGAAACGCTACCATCCCGACCTGACCGCCGATCCCGCCGAGCGTGCGCGCCGCAACCGCCTGATGGCCGAGATCAACGCGGCGTATGCCCGGCAGGACCTGGACGCGCTGCATGCCCTCAGCTTGCAGCCGCCAGACGCCGTGCCGGACGTGCCCCTCGCCGCGCTGGAACTGCGCCAACTCCGTCTGATCCTGGCCCAGCTTGAGCGGCGCGTGCGCGACCTGGAGGCTGAGCGCCATGCCGTGCTGCACAGCGACCTGCTGTGGCTCAGCATCGAGGCCAAGCTTGCCGCGCGGGAGGGGCGTGACCTGCTGCGGGAGATGCTGGCGGACATCGAGCGGGAATACGCGGCGTGCCTGGACCGGGTGGACGAGCTGCGCGCGCTGTAGCGGGGACCGGCTGTAGGGTGCGTGCGGTGGGCGCGCTGAGGTGAAGCTTGGAGCTGCTGCGGCTCTTGCTGGGACTGGGCTACATGCTGGCTGCGACAGTGATCGCCGTCTATTCCGCCAGCTTTTTCGTGCTGCTCGCGATCTACTTCCTCAAGCGCCGACAGCCGCCGGTGGCGCCCGCCGTGTCCGACGACGAACTGCCGTCCGTGACGCTGCAACTGCCGGTCTACAACGAGCAGCACGTGGTCGACCGCCTGATCGACGCAATGGGTGCGCTGGACTACCCGCGCGATAAGCTGGTCGTGCAGGTGCTCGACGACTCGACCGACGAGACGACGGACGTGCTGTGTGCGAAGGTCGAGGCGTGGCGGGCCAAAGGGCTGAACATCAGCCTGATCCGGCGGCCGGAGCGCGTGGGGTACAAGGCCGGGGCGCTGGCGTATGGGTTGGAACGGTGCACGACCGAGTGCGTGGGCGTGTTCGATGCCGACTTCGTGCCCGCACCGGACTTCCTGCGCCGCGTGATGCCGCACTTCAGGGCCTCGCCGGAGGTCGCGCTGGTGCAGACGCGTTGGGCGCACCTCAACCTCGACTACAACCTGCTGACCCGCGCGCAGGCGCTGGCGATGGACCAGCACTTCGCCGTCGAGCAGGTGGCGCGCAGCCGGGGTGAGCTGCCGATGTCGATGAACGGGACCGGCGGCGTGTGGCGCCGGGCCGCGATCGAGGCGGCGGGCGGCTGGTCAGCCGACACGCTGACGGAGGACCTGGACCTCAGCTACCGCGCGTTCCTCAAGGGCTGGCGCTTCCGCTACATCGTGGACGTGAGCGTGCCGGGCGAGGTCCCGCCGCACTTGACGGCCTATAAGGTGCAGCAGGCGCGCTGGGCGAAAGGCTCGACGCAGTGCCTGTTGAAGCACGCCGGGCCGCTGCTGCGCTCGGACCTCAACCCCTTGCAGAAAGCGATGGGCCTGCTGCACCTCGGCCAGTACGCGATCCAGCCGTTCGTGCTGCTCCTGTTCGTGCTGACGCCGCCCGTCCTCGCGGCGGACCTGTTGAACGATCTGCCGCTGGCGCCGCTCGGCATCGCCAGCCTCGCGCCGCCGCTGTTCCTGGCGATGGGGCAGTTCGCGCTCTACCCGGACTGGTACCGGCGGCTGCTGTACTTCCCGGTGCTGCTGCTCGTCGGCACCGGCATGATGCTGAACAACTCGCGGGCCGTGTTCGAGGCGGTGACGGGCCGGGGCGGCAATGTCTTCAAGCGCACGCCGAAGTTCCGCATCGTGTCCCGTCACGACCGGCTGGCGGGCACGCGCTACGTGATCCGCCCCGACTGGACGACGGTCGGGGAGATAGCCCTCGGCCTGTACGCCCTCGTAGGGGTTGCGGTGGCCGCGATCAAGGCCCCGGCGATGCTGATCTACATGCTCATCTACGTCGCGTCATTCGGGCTGCTGTCTTTGGGCAGCCTGTGGCAGACGTGGCGCGCCCGCTGAGCGATCCCCCGTTCCGGGGCGCGGCGCTCCCCCGGCTGGCGCGCTATTCGTTTTTGTGAGATAGGTGTATAGTCAATCATCGAATTTTGATCGCCACCTGTCACACGCGAAAGACGAATAGGAGGGGGACATGAGCCGACGAGCTGCCGGGGCAATCCTGTTGGTCCTGGGCATCGTGCTGATCGGCGCGGGGCTGGCGCTGATGTTCGTGGTCGTGCCGGGCATGAAGCAGTGGCCGGACGACGTGGACACGCAGCGCACCTACGTCGGGACGATGCCCGTCCTGCTGAACGCGGAGAACTTTGAGTTCATGCGCGACCTGGACGTGACGATCAGGCGTCACGTCCGCACCGAGGCGACCGAAGGCGACGTGGCGCTGGTCAGCGAGGAGCAGCAGCTTTTCGCGGGCGATCAGGCGTTGCAGACGCTCGTCAAGCGTTACGCGATCGATCGCAAGTCGATGGAGTACGCGGCGGATCACCCGGCGGCGTGGGACAGCGAGCCGGGCTTCAGGCCGCGCGGCGGGCTGGTCATCGGCTGGCCGATCGACCCGGAGCCGCAGGACTATGCCGGATGGAGCGACGACTACAATTCGACAGTCACGCTCACCTACAGCAGCGAGGTCACGCACGAGCGCAGCGGGCTGAACACGTACCTGTACGAGGCCAGCAGCGGCCCGCAGCCGATCGATCCGGCTGCTGTGGAGGCGATGGGCCTGCCGACCGAACTCCCCAAGGATCAACTGTTGGCGCTGATCGAAACGACGGATCTGAGCGCGATGGTCAAGAACCTGCTGCCGACCCTGCTGGAACGGATCGAGGGCGACACGGTCCCGCTCGAATACTATTATGCTTACGAGGCGCAATACTGGATCGAACCGGAGACCGGCGTGCTGATCGACACCACCAAGCACGAGCTACGCTCGGTCGGCCTGTCCGGTGAAGTGCTCGAAGGCTCGCCCCTGGCGGCGCTGCCCGAGGAGCAGCGGGCCGGGATGCGCGTGCCCGTGTTCGAGCTGACCTACACGGCGACGGACGAGTCGGTGCAGGACGCGGCCGACGACGCACAGGAGGCGCAGGACCAGATCGCGCTGTACGGCACGACGATCCCGGTCGTGGCGTATGTGGCGGGGGCGGTGCTGGCGCTGCTCGGCCTGCTCCTGCTGCTGCGCTGAGCGATCAACCGCCGCCACGCTTGAACGCCGACCCGGCCCTCGATGTGCCGGGTCTTGTTTTGGCGTCCTAATGCGCGGCGGTCTTGAACGTGACCTCGCTCGCGCCGTCCCCGGCTGCGCAGACCTGCGCGAGCAGCTCCGCGCCGACGCCCTGGTAGGCCAGCACGGGGCAGTCGCCTGGTTCGGGCACGGGCGGGGCGACGGGTTCCCACCCGGCGCGTGGCAGCATGTGGGCCAGCCACTGCGCCGCCGCATCGAGTGGCAGGCTCAGCGGGCGGGCGCGCGGCTCGCCCGGCTCCAGCGCGGCGAGGTCGGCGGCGACGGCTTCCCGCTCCGGAGTGGGCGGGCCGGGGTACCAGATCTCGTAGTTGAACCCGTTCATGACGATCGTTTCGGCGGGGTAGTAGGCGTCGTAGACCGCGTCCAGGACGGGCGGCGGGTAGAACTGCGCGCGGAAGATGACCACGCCGAAATCGTGCGCCTGGATCGCCCCGATCAGGCTCGTCGGGTCATACAGGCCGTTCTCGTGCAGGTTCTTAAGCTGCGTGGGGTTGGTCACCACGT
>CAZGLU010000449.1:0-343 GCA_964526095.1 uncultured Anaerolineaceae bacterium
GAGCATGCGGGGCCGCACCGGGAGGCGGAAGCGCCGGTAGAGCCAGTGCCCGATGAACGTGGCGATGGTGGTCGTCGGGAACGCCAGCATCAGCAGGACGCGCACCACGCGCTGGCGTGGCAGGCGGCGGAAACGGTCCACAATCCTCATCGGTGGGTGATCGGTCCTCTCACGCATGATACGAGCCTCCTCAGATTATGCCATAGGCCGATCGGGGGGCAACTTGCCGGGCGGACGGGGTACAATGGCGCCAGGAGGCACGATGGCGCACAATGACACAGGCGGCACGTTCCCGCGCTGGGCGTGGCGGGTGGCCGTGGGCGGGGCGCTGGTCGTCGTGGCG
>CAZGLU010000449.1:353-3676 GCA_964526095.1 uncultured Anaerolineaceae bacterium
GCTCGTCGCCGGGGGCGCGGTGGCGCTGCGTCTGGGCGCCGCCGACCCGCCGTTCCACGGCGCGGCGCTGTGGGTGGACCCGGCGCTGACCTGGGCGGGCGGCCCGTCCTGGGAGCTGGAGCCGGGGCAGGGGGTATGGCATGCCGCGCCTGACGAGGCGGCCCCGCCTGAAGGGCCGTTCACGCTCAAGGCCCGCGCGACCCTGTCGGCGGCGGGCGATCCCAGCGCGGCGTGGGGCGTGTGGCTGGCGCAGGCCGACGGGACGCGCGTCCTGTGGGCCATCAGCGGGGAGCAGCTTGTCACGACGCGGATCTGCCCCGCCGAGCCGCCGCCCGCTGCCGTGGAGGATTGCCCGGCGGCCCGCCCGGAATGGCGCTGGATGCCATTCCACCTGATCCGCCCGCCGGGGAGGGTCAACACGATCGCGCTGCGGCGGGACGCGGCGGGCGCGGTCCGGCTGTGGCTGAACGGCGAGCGCATGGGCATGATGCCCGTGGAGCCGGGCGGCGCGTGGGGCGTCTGGGCGCGCGGCGGGCGCGACGGCGCGGCAGGGATCGCGTGGGAGCAGGTGGGCCTTTACGACGGCCACTGAGCGAGGGCAGGGGAGGCACCATGCAGCCGCATACCAGGCCGGAGCCGTTCCGCGAGCACATCGGGATCGCCATCGACGGGGGCGGGGTGCGCGGCACCATCGTCGCGCACGGGCTGATCGCGCTGGAGGAGGTGCTCGGCAGCCGCCCGCTGATCGATGACCCGCGCGTGAAGGTCGTCGCCGGGACGAGCACCGGGGCGCTGATCGCCGCCGGGCTGGCGCTCGGCATGACCGGCGCGGAGATCCTGGCGCTGTACAAGACGGTCGGGGAGCGGGCGTTCTCCCAGGCGGGACCGCTGCGCCCGCTGGGCAAGTCGATCCCGCTGCTGAGCCGGGCGCGCCTGCCGATCAGGCTGGTGCGGGCGCTGACCCGCCTGCCGCTCGGCATCGGGGAGTTCGTGCTGTACCTGCTTATGCCCGCGCGCTACTCGTTCGACCCGCTGCGGCGCATCCTGCATGAGGCGATGGTCGGGCGGCCCGGCATCGGCTGGGACCCCACGCTCGGTGAGTTAGGCGAATACCTGCGGGGCAAGCCCAACGCGCCGACGCTGATCATCACGGCGGCGGAGGTCGCGGCGCGGCAGACGCGCTTCCTGAAGACCACGCCCGGCGAGACGTACCGGCACATGAAGCTGGTCGATGCGCTGCTGGCCTCGTCGTGCATCCCGACCTACTTCCCGCCGATCGAGCTGCCCGCCCAGGACCCGCGCCAGCACACGGACCGCTGGCTGGTCGATGGCGGCGTGGGCAACTTTGGCAACCCGGCGCTGGTCGTGGCGTGGGAGATGTGCGACCCGCGCAACGTGGCGCGCCGCTACGATCCGGCGACCGTCAGCCTGATCTCGTTCGGCACCGGCTACGTGCCGCCGGAGGTCTACGCGCGCACGTATGGCCGCGTGCCGGGCTGGTGGGCGCTGGAGTGGGCCGAGCGCGTCACGGACCTGTTCACCGACGACGCGATCCGCGAGCAGACGCGCAACATCCCCGGCTATTACCCCGGCATCGACCTGCGGCGCTACCAGGTCACGCTCGACCGCGTGATCGACCCCGACGAGTTCGGCCTGATCGACACGGTGCTGACGGAGCAGGGCCGCGTCATGTACGAGTTGGTCCGGGAGGACGCCCACGCCCTGCGCGCTGCCCCGTCCGTCACGCGTGACGGCCACGACCCGGAGCGCATCCTCAACGCCGCCACCGCGCGCATGATCCGCTGAGCGCGGGCTGGCCCGGCGGGCGTTTCCAGGCGGCAACCCTCCATTAGCCCACCAGCCCTCTACAATGAAGGAGGAGCTTGAATCACGCAGGAGGAACCCCGTGCTCGAAACGCTTGAGTCCACCGCCGTCCGTCACCTCGCGTACCTCGCCGCCGAACTCGGCCCGCGCATGACCGGCTCGCCCGCCCACCGCGCCGCCGGTGATGCGGTCGCCGCCGCCTTCCGCGCCGCCGGGCTGGAGGTGGAGGAGCTTGGCTTCGACTGCCCGGACTGGCGGGCGGATGACACCGTCCTGATGCTGGACGGTGAGCCGCTGCCTGCCGCGGCGAACGTCTATTCCCCGCCGTGCGACGTCTGCGCGCCGACCGTCGCGGCCTGCACGCTGGCCGAGCTGGAGGCCGCCGACCTGACGGGCAAGATCGCGGTGCTGTACGGCGAGTTGAGCCGCACGCCGCTCTCACCCAAGAACAACCCGCTCTACCAGGTCGAGCAGCACCAACAGATCATCGCGGCCCTCGAGGCCGGGCGTCCGGCGGCCCTGCTCACGGTGAGCGCGAAGCCGGGGCAGATGGTGCGCGTGATCGAGGACGTGGACTTTGAGTTCCCGTCCGCGACTGTCCCGGCGGAGTCCGGGCTGCGCCTGCTGGCGGCGGTGGGGCAGCCGGTCCACTTGCGGATCGCGTCGCGCCGCACGCCGGGGTGGGGGCGGCACGTGATCGGGCGGGCGCCCGGCGCCGGGGCGGGGCGCGTCCTGGTCTGCGCGCACTACGATACCAAGGTCGATACGCCCGGCGCGTGGGACAACGCCTCCGGCACGGCGGCGCTGATGGCGCTGGCCGGGTCGCTGCCGGGGGCAGCCTACCCGCTCGGTGTGGAGCTGGTCGCGTTCGGCGACGAGGAATCCCTGGGGCTGGACCTGACCGCGTACATGCCGCGCTGCGGCGACGGCCTGGGCGACGTGCTGGCGGCGATCAACCTCGACGGGATCGGGCACCGGCTCGCGGCGACGTCGATCATGATCACCGCCCACTCCGCGCCGTTCGAGGCGCTGGTGCAGGACGTCGTGCGGCGGCACCCCGGCGTGGCGTGGGTCGAGCCGTGGGTCGAGAGCGACCACACACTGTTCGCGTGGCACGGCGTGCCCGCCCTGGCGATCAGCTCGACGCCGTGGCCCGCCTCGTACCACCTCCCGGATGACACCGTCGCGTGGATCAGCGGGGCGAAGCTTGCGGAGGCGATGGCGCTGGTGACGGACATCGCGGCGGCGCTGCGCGATAAATCGCCCGCGTGGACGCGTCCGGCGTCGTGACCTCGATCCCCGAAGGAATGGGGGCGGGTTTCCAAACCCGCCCCTACGGTGCCGCCGGTGCGTCGGCGCCGACTGGGTGCGGTTTAACAAAATAATCCGGGGTATCGGGGAGACCTCACCCCCCGGCCCCCTCTCCAGTCTGGGCTGGAGAGGGGGAGAAAGTCTAATCTTCACACGTCGCGTAGGGGCGGGTTTCCAAACCCGCCCC
>CAZGLU010000450.1:0-1792 GCA_964526095.1 uncultured Anaerolineaceae bacterium
TCTCGTGACTGGAGTTCAGACGTGTGCTCTTCCGATCTGTGAGGGCCAGCGCGGACTGCGCGTGCCCGTGCTGGAGATCGTGTCGGCGCTCCTGCTGCTGGCCGCGATCGTGCTCGCCATGTTCGAGCTGGTGCAGTACAGCAACACGCAGGAATCGCTGCAACCGGATGTGACGGTGGCCGGTATCCCGGTGGGCGGGTTGGAGCCAGCCCAGGCCCAGGCACGTTGGGAGGCGATCTACCTCAACCAGCCCGTCGAGTTGAACTACAACGGCAACATCATCTACCTGGACCCGCAGACCGTCGGCTTCACCACGCACAGCGAGGCCATGCTCGGCGCCGCGCGCGCGCAGAGCAGCCGCCAGAAGAACTTCTGGCTTGGCTTCTGGAATTACCTGTGGCGGCGGCCCGTCGGTGCGGTGGACGTGCCGCTCGACGCCAGCGTGGAGGATGGCGACCTGCGCGCTTACCTGGAGTCATTGGCCGAGCGCTACACACAGCCCATGCCCGAAGGCGGCTTCGACCTGAACACGCTGACCTTCCGCCTCAGCATGCCGAGCAGCCGCCTGGACGTCGAGGCGGCGCTGCCGCTCGTCAAGAACGCGCTGATGCAGCCCGAAACGGAGAACCGCAAGGTGATCCTGCCGATGGAGGAGATCCCGGCCCCGCAGCAGGACATCGGCGCCCTGCGGGATGCGCTGCTGCGGCTGTTCCAGGCGCGCGGCTTTGACCCCAGCGGGGAGAATACGCTGGCCTCGGTCTATATCCTGAACCTGGAAACGGGCGAGGAGGTCACGTTCCAGCCCGACATCGTTTACAGCGGGGTCAGCACGATCAAGGTGCCGATCATGATCAACCTGTTCCGCAACAAATTGCTGGTTGAGGGTGAGCCGGACGTAGCCTATCTGCTGACCGAGTCGATCCTGTGCAGCAATAACTCGGCCTCGAACTTCCTGATGCAGGCGACGGGCGAGGGGACCACCGAGGAAATGATGCTGCGCGACGGCCTCAACCGCGTGTCGTGCACGGCGCAGGCGGTCGGCGCGGAGCACACCTTCATCAGCGCCCCGCTGTACGTCGGCGTGGAGCGCCTGCAATTCGAGGCGCCTGTCTGCCGCCCGCAGCGGCCGGGCAACCAGGAGTTCAACGCCAACCCCGACCCGTACGCGCAGACGACCGCCGAGGACATGGGGATGCTGCTCGCGCAGATCTACGACTGTGCGAACTACGGCAGCGGCCTGATGGCGGTCTTCCCCAACGACTTCACGCAGCGCGAATGCCAGCAGATGATCGAGGTCATGAGCGGCAACCGCATCGACCGCCTGATCGAGTTGGGCCTGCCGCCCGGCACCGAGGTCGCGCACAAGAACGGCTGGGGCGCCGAGACGACCGGCGACGCGGGCATCATCTTCGCGCCGAACGGGGACTATATCTTCGTGATGTACGTCTGGGAGCGCGACCTGGACGGCAACAACCTGCCGACCATCCAGAGTTGGGAGCTGATCGAGGAAGCCAGCCGCCTGACCTACAACTACTTCAACCCGCAGACCGCCCTGTACCAGCGCCGCGAGCCGATCAACCCCCTGACCGCGATCGACTGCGTCACGGTGCGCTCGGCCGACCAGGTGAACCTGATGGACATCGACGAGAACCGGGTGGACGAAAACGGGGACCCGCTGCCCGGCGCGTGCTACGGCGGGGCGGGCGAGGGCCGCGAGTGTACGGGCTGGACGCAGATGACGCGGCGCTGGCGGCGTCCGGCGCCGGCTGGCCGCCGTCAGCCGCCAGGCGTT
>CAZGLU010000450.1:1802-3675 GCA_964526095.1 uncultured Anaerolineaceae bacterium
GCGTTTGATCACGACCAGCGTGATATCGTCGAACTGCGGCTCGCCCAGGACGAAGGACTCGACGGCATTGAGCACCTGTTGACCCAGTTCCATCGCGGGCTGGCTCCGGTGTGCGACCAGCGCCGATTGCAGCCCGGCGATGCCGAACGCGCTCTTGTCGCGGCGGATCGCCTCGGTGATGCCGTCGGTGTAGATGGCCAGCACGTCACCCGACTGAAGCTCGATCGACTTCTCCTCCAGCCGGATCTCCGGCACGACCCCTAGCGCGATGCCGCGCGCGCTGAGCGCCTCAGCGCGGCCATCAGCCCGCACCAGCAGCGGCGGGTTATGCCCGGCGCTGCTGTACGTCAGACAGCCGCGGATCGGGTCCCACAGCCCGTACCAGATCGTCACGAACAACTCGGAGCGGGTGTCGCGCAGCAGCAGTTCGTTGACGCGCTGGAGCGTCTCGGCGGGCGTGCGCCGGTTGGAGCCAACCGCGCGCAGCAGCGTGCGGCACAGGGCCATGAACAGCGCGGCCGGTACGCCCTTGTCCGCCACGTCCGCGACGACGACCGCCCACTGGTGGTCCTCCAGCGGGAAGAAGTCGTAGAAGTCGCCGCCGACCTGCCGCGCGGCGCGGTAGAACGCGGCGACGTCCCATCCCGGCTCGCGGGGGAACGCGTCCGGCAGGAAGCTGGTCTGGATGTCGCGCGCGACGGCCAGCTCGCGCTCGATGCGCTCGGCGGCGGTCGCCTCGGCCTGAAGCCGGGCGTTCTCCAGCGCGAGCGCGGTCTGGTGCGCGATGCCGGTCAGGATGTTCAGGCGGCGCTGGTCGATCTGGCCGCCCAGGGCGGGGTGGTCGACCAGCATCGCGCCGACGAGGTGCCCGCGCGCGATCAGGGGCAGCCCCAACAGGGACGGGCTTTCGAAGAGTCGTTCCAGCAGCGGCGGCAGCGGGCAGTCGGCGCCCACACCGGCGGAGGTCGGCTCGGAGAACGTGATCAACTGGTGGAGGAACTGCCCCGCCTCGGTCGTCAGTTCCAGGCGCGAGAACTCGCGCTTGTGCTCCGGCGTCAGGCCCCATGACGGGCCGCCCACAAAGCATTCGTCGTCCTCGTGCCACTTCATCACGCCACAGCGTTCGACGCCGACGAGCAGCGACGTCAGGCGCACGATCGTCTCAAGGCTCTGGTCGGGGTCGATCTGCGTGTTGACGGCCTCGGCCACCTGGAGCAGGGCGGTCGTGACCCATGCCTCCTCCTGCTGGGCGGCGAAAAGCTGCGCGCTCTCGATCGCCAGCGCGGCCTGGTTGGCGATGCCGCTGACCAGCTCGATTTTGCGCTCGGACATCGGCTCGGTGTCGTCGCTCTGCCCGATCAGGATCAGGCCCATCAGCGTGCCCTTGGCGAACAGGGGCAGCATCACGCCCTGACCGATCGTGATGTCGAGCGGCAGGTTATCCGGCTTGGGCGTGTTGGCGTCGATCAGCAGCGGGTTGCCCGTCGCGCGCAGTTCGGCCAGCGGCGGCCACGTCAGCGGCGTGACAGTGTACCCGGTCAGCGCGGCGGCCAGTTCCGGGCGCGTCCCGGCCAGCTCGACCACGCGGAAGGTCATGGCGTCGTCGGCGAGCAGCACCGCGCTCCACTCCACGCCGACCAGTAGCGGGGTGATGCGCGCCACGGTGCTCAGCACCTCGTCCAGCGACGTGGCGCGGGCGGTCGCTTCCGCCACCTGGAGCAGCGCATTGGAGACCCACGCCTCCTCGCGCTGTGCCATGTAAAGCTGCGCGTTGGCGATGGCGACCGCCGCCTGGTTGGCGAAGGTGCGGATGATCTCCTGATCCTCCGGCGTGAAGCGGTCCGGCAGATCGGAAGAGCACACGTCTGAACTC
>CAZGLU010000451.1:0-3668 GCA_964526095.1 uncultured Anaerolineaceae bacterium
AGATAATGAGCGGTGACTGGAGTTCAGACGTGTGCTCTTCCGATCTGGCACACGGACGCCCGCCGCGCGCAGCACGTCAACCGCGGCCATCGCCATCAGGTAGTCGGCCGCCACGATCGCGTCGAACGCCTCGCCGGAGTCCAGCAGCGCCTGCACGGAGGCCGCCGCGACCTCACCGGAGAAATCGCCGCGCAGGTAGCGCGACGGTGGGACGCGCAGGTTGTAGCGCAACTGCTCCTGGCAGAACGCCGCGTGACGCTCGATCGCGTCACGCTGGCTCATCAGCCCGTCGATGAACGCCAGCTCGCGCCGCCCGCATTGCAAGACGACGTGCTTCACCAGTTCCGCGATGCCCTGCGCGTTGTCCAGCCCGACGGAGGGGATCGGCAGATCCGGGACGCGGTGGCTGATCAGCACGACCGGTACTTCGGCGGCGACCATATCTTCCAGCAGGTCGCGCGGGGCAGCGTCCGCGACGACAAGCACCCCGGCCATCGCCGCGACGTCGAGCGCGATCGGGCGGGGGTGCGCCGGGTCCTCGGCGTAGGAGTCAACCTCGACCGCGTAGCCCTGGGGCGTGACGATATCCCTGATCCCGGCGATCACGTTGCGCTGGAAGACGTTATGCTGGTTGTTGGTGATGACGCCGAGCGTCCGCCCCTTCCTCGCCATTACACCACCCCCAACTCGCGCTGTAACGCCTGCGCGATCGCGCCGACGGCCACCAGGTTGGCGGATTCCGTCCGCGAGTAGGTGACGCTCTGGGCCAGATCGGGCAGCACCAACCGCTGCGCGTGCGCGACGGCCTGCTCCAGCAGTTCCGGGCCGAAATCGGTGATCGGACCGGCGAGGGTGATATGCTCCGGCTTAAGCAGCCCGATGATCCACGCGAAGACCTGCGCCAGATAACCGCTCAACTCCTCGCGCAGCGCCAGCGCCGCCGGGTCGCCATTAGCCGCCGCGTAGCGCAGGTGGAGGTACGTCAGGCGCTCGTCCTCGCCCGGCAGCAGCGAGCCGGGATGCTCGCGCTGCAAGGCCCGCGCCCGCGCTTTCACCGCCTGCCAGCCCAACAACGCCTCCAGCGGCGTCCCGTCCGAGGCGCCCGCGCCGCCCGGCGGGCAGTGCGCCAGCCGCAGGTGCCCGATCTCGCCGCCGCCATGGTACAGGCTGCCGTGGATCACCAGCCCCACCCCCACCCCGGCGCCGACGAGGACCGTCGCCAGCCTGTCCACGTCGCCCACCAGCCCGAAGACGTACTGCGCCATCGCCGCCAGCTCGGTGCTGTTCGCGATGTAGACCGGCACGCGGCAGGCGTCCTCGACGTGCTGCGCCAGCGGGACGTTGTGCCAGTCCAGATGCGGCATGTACCGCACGACGCCGCGCTCGGCGTCCACCACGCCCAGCACGCCGATCCCGATGCTCAACAGCGGCGCGTCCAACTGCGCGATCAGGCCGTTGATCACCTGGAGCACGACTTCCAGCACGCCGTCGCCGCGCGTGCCGTTCAGGTCGATGTAATGCTGCGCGACGGTGCGCCCGTCCAGGAACGCCAGCGCCCCCAGGACCCGCTCATCGGTGATCGAGAGGCCGATCACCTGGCGCGAGGTGGGCACGAAGCGCAGCAGACGGGGCCGCTTGCCGCCGCCTTCGGTGGAGGGGCCGCGCCCTTCCTCGACCAGCAACCCCAGGTCGATCAGCTCCGCGATCACCTCAGATACCGTCGGCTTCGCCAGCCCGGTCTGTTGGGCGAGCGCCACGCGCGTGGCAGCCTGCCCGGTATAGATCGCCCTGAGCAAAAGCTGCCGGTTGTGATCGCGCAGTTGGCTCGGCGTCGCTTTATCCACCGCGTTTCGGGTGCTAAACATGATCGCTCTTTACGGTCGTCTTATCCAGGAACAGGTGAGCGGCTGTGCCCAATCATACCCTCAGCGGACGCGGCCAGCTAGCCCGCCGCCACGCCGGGGATCGCACATGGCAGCACACCCATTGGCCGGATCTCACCGAACAGCGCGCGCGCGACGGCCTCCGTACTCACGTCGCGGATGCTGTACGCGCACAGGTAGGTCGGTGCCTCAGGGAACGCCACGAGGTCATACGGCGTGCGCAGCGACACCACGATCACCCGCTGGCCCCGCGCCATCAGCCCGCGCACCAACGCGGCCTGTTCCGGGTCGGCCTCAGCGCTGATCGTGCCCACCACGACAAGGTCCGCCGCCTCGACCGCGGCCAGCAACTCACCGACCTCGCCCGCGCTGCGGCGCAACTCGTGGGCCTCCGTGCGTGGGTGCCGCGCGCGGATCGCCTCCGCCAGCCGGATACGGACGTGAGCCGACGAATCGGCGGGGGTGAGGTTCCGCGTTTCCGGCGTGATCACGGCGATCAACTCGTCCGGGCCGGGGCGCAGCGGCAGCCGTCCGGCGTCGCGCACCAGCGTGATCGAACGGTCCGCGATCGTCTGAGCGATCGCGCGGTGGTCCGCGCAGCCCACCACGTCCAGATCGGGCAGCGGCCCGTCGAGCGCGACCCGCAGCGCGTGGATGCGCGCCGCTGCTCCGGGATCGGTCGTGGGCAGGGTCTCCCGCACCAGCGCCAACTGGTCCGGCAGGTGGGCCAGCAGGACGAGGTCCGCGCCCGCGCTCAGCGCCATGCGCGCGCTTTCGAGCGCGCCATAACGCGCGACCGGCGCCATGTCCATCGCGTCGGTGATGATCACGCCGCCGAAGCCCAACTCGCCCCGCAGCAGGCCGTCGAGGATCGGGCGGGACAGCGTGGCCGGACGCTCCGGATCGAGCGCGGGGTAGAGCACGTGGGCGGTCATCACCGCCCGGACGCCAGCCGCGATCGCGGCGCGGAAGGGCCGCAGCTCGATGGCGTGCAGGCGCTCGCGCGGGTGGGACACGACCGGCAGATCGAAGTGAGAGTCCAGGTCCACGTCGCCATGGCCGGGGAAGTGCTTCGCGGTAGCGCCGATCCCGGCGCTTTGAATGCCGCGCACCATCGCCGCGCTGAGGTCCGCCACCACCTCCGGATCCTCGCCGAAGGAGCGCGTGCCGACGACCGGGTTGGCCGCGTTGACGTTGACATCCGCCGACGGGGCGAAGTTCAGGTTGATGCCCATCGCGCGCAACTCAAGGCCTAGCAGGCGCCCGGCCTGCTCGGCCAGCGCCGGGGAGCGCGTCGCGCCGAGCGCCATGTTGCCGGGCAGCTCGGTCACGTCCTCGGTCAGCGCCATGAGCTGCCCGCCCTCCTGGTCGATCCCGATGATCGGCGCGGGCAGGCCCCCGGCGCGCGCGGCACGGATCAGCGACTCCGTCAGGGCGCGCACCTCGGCCGGGGAGCCGCCGTTGTAGTGCCCGAACAGGCAGAAGCTGGCGACCTCGCCGCGCTCGACGGCGTCGAGGATGGCGGGCGGGGCGGTCGTTCCTTCAAAGCTCAACATCATCTGCGGCATAGTGGGTTCTCTCTTGTCGTTAGCCCTTGACGGCTCCAGACAGCCCGCGCACGAACTGTTTCTGGAACACCAGGAAGAAGATGATCATCGGGATGGTGGCGATCACGATCCCGGCGGCGACGGTGCGGATATCCCCGCTGAAGAAACCGCGCAGGTAGGCCAGAGATCGGAAGAGCGTCGTGTAGGGAAAGAGTGTAGGTGAGGGTGGGGTTGGGGG
>CAZGLU010000452.1:0-3659 GCA_964526095.1 uncultured Anaerolineaceae bacterium
CACCCTATCCTACACTCTTTCCCTACACGACGCTCTTCCGATCTGGTGCCGCTCGGCCTCCTCGGCGCGCAGGGCCAGCAGCATGCGCGGCAGGTCGATACGCGCCGGGCAGACGTCCAGGCAGGCGCCGCAGAGCGAGCTGGCATGGGGCAGCGCAGCGTGTTCCTCCAACCCGAACATAACCGGCACCAGCACCGCCCCGATCGGGCCGCTGTAGGCGTGGCCGTAGCTGTGCCCGCCGACCTCCTGGTACACCGGGCAGATGTTCAGGCACGCGCCGCAGCGGATGCACTGCAACACTTCCTCGTACTGTGTGCCAAGCTGGCGGCTGCGGCCATTGTCCAGCAAGACGATATGCACCTCGCGCGGGCCGTCGGGGTCGTCGGCACGCGCCGGGCCGGTGATCGCCGTGGTGTAGATCGAGAGCGGCTGCCCGGTGGAGCTGCGGGCCAGCAGTTGCAGCCACACCGCCGCGTCGTCCCAGGTGGGCGCGATCTTCTCGATGCCCATCACCGCGACGTGGACCGGCGGCGCGCTGGTCACAAGGCGCCCGTTGCCCTCGTTGGTCACAAGCACGATGCTGCCCGTCTCCGCCACGCCGAGGTTCGCCCCGCTGATGCCGATCCCCGCCGCGAGGAACTTCTCGCGCAGGATGCGGCGCGCCTCGGCGGTCAGGCCGGGGATGTCGTCGGGCGGCAGCGGACGCCCCACCTCGCGGCTGAACAGGTCCGCGACCTGCTCGCGCGTCTTGTGCAGCGCCGGGCCGACGATGTGCGAGGGCGTTTCCCCGGCAAGCTGGATGATCCACTCGCCCAGGTCCGTCTCGACCGGGGTGATCCCGGCCTCGTCCAATGCCCGGTTGAGGTGGATCTCCTCGGTCGCCATCGACTTCGACTTGACGGCCAGATCCACGCCGTGCTGGCGCGCGATGCCGATCACGATGTCGCGCGCCTCGGCGGCGTCCCGCGCCCAGTGTACGATCGCCCCGGCGGCGGTCGCCTGCCGCTCGAACGTCTCCAGGTGGTCGGCCAGCCGCGCCAGCGTCGCACTGCGGATGGCCTTGAAGTGATCGCGCAGGGCGTCGGCGTCCGGCAGCTCGGCCAGCGCCGTCTCACGCCCGGTGCGGAAGTTGAGCGTCGCCCCGTCGATCGCGCGCTGAAGCTGCGGATCGCCGATGGCCTTGATGGCGCGCTCCCGGAATTCGGGGAAGGTTGCGGTGGTCATCGGGTCAGCTCCTCCAGAACGGTCGCCAGGTGCTCGACGCGCACGCCCGAACCGTTCGCCAGCCCGCGCATCTGCATCAGGCAGCCGGGGTCCGACGTCACCAGCAGGTCCGTCTCGGTCGCGGCCGCGCGGCGCAGCTTTTCGCCGGTCATGGCGTTGGACACCTCCGGCATGCGGATCGAGAAGACGCCGCCGAAGCCGCAGCAGCGGTCCGGCTCGACCATCTCGACCAGCGTGCAGCCCGCCGCCTGCAACAGGTGGCGCGGCTCGGCCCGCAGGTGCAGCATGCGGTTCATGTGGCACGAGTCGTGGTAGGTCACGCGCGGCGCGTGCGCGGCGGCGCGCGGCTCCCACCCCGCCTGATGCACCAGGAACTCGCTCAACTCGTACGTCTTGGCGGCGAGCGCCTGGGCGCGGGCGCCCCATTCCGGTGAGCCTTCGAGGACGTGCGGGTATTCCTTGCGGATCATCGCGGTACACGACCCGCTAGGCGCCACCACGGCATCGTACCGCTCGAAGATCTCGATGGTCCGCTTGACGAGGGGCAAGGCGCGGTCGCGGAAGCCGCTGTTGTAGAACGGCTGGCCGCAACAGGTCTGCTCGTGCGGGAACTCAACGGTATAACCGGCACGGCGCAGGAGTCGCACTGCGGCAACCCCGGCCTCCGGCATGACCTGATCCACGATGCAGGTGACCATTAATGCAATTGTTTTCGATTGTGCCATACCATACAGCCTAGTGTTGTCGTGCGGCAGGCGAGCGCACCGCCGCAGAAAATATCTTCAGGCGGGCAGGAAGCCCGCGCCGTCTTCCCTATTCTAGCGCGTTCCTGCCCGCCCCGATTGTGCCATAAAGCGTGAGGTGGAGCGAATACCGGCACGTCCTCAGCGCGCGGTCTTCCCATCGACGGTGGGCCGTGCAGCTCCGATCCCCGGCACGCGTTCGGGCGCTTCCGCCGGGGCCGGCTCGTCGTGGCGCACCAGATCCTGCGTGCGGCCGGGCGGCGTGCGCAGCGCGACCAGGAACGCCAGGACGGTCACCCCGGCTGCGATCAGGAACGCCGGGTGCAGCGCGTCGGCCAACACGCGCTGGAACGCGTCCGCGATCTCCGGGGCGATCGCCAGCTCGCTCGTATCCAGCAGCGACTGGGGATCGATCGCCTCGCCGCCGGGGATGGTACGCAGGCCCTCCGTGAGCCGCGCCGTCATCACCGCGCCGAGCAGGCTCACACCGACCGTGCCACCGATCTGCCGCGAAAATTGCAGGCCGGACGTCGCCGCGCCGAGGCGGACGCGCGGCACGCGGTTCTGCACGGCGACCATGAACGTCACCACGCTCATACCCATGCCCCAGCCCATCAGGCCGAGGGTCACCATCGCCCACGGCGGCGTGCTGTTTTCGCCCAACTGCGTCAGCATGAGCGCGCCTGCCACGAAGCTTGTCATACCGGCGAGGATGATCCGCCGGGGCGCGGTGGTGAGGAGCAGGCGGCCCCCGATGATGCTGCCCGCAACCCAGGAGAGCATCATCGGGGTCAGCGCAGCACCGGCCAGCGTGGCGCTGGTGCGCAAGACGCCCTGCATGAACAACGGGATATACGACACCACGCCGAACAGGGCGAACCCGGCCAGGAGTCCCTGGGCGCTGGCGACGGCAAACAGCCGGTCCCGGAACAGGTCGAGCGGGATCAGCGGGCGGCTCACGCGCCCCTCGACCAGGACGAAACCGAACAGCGCCAACGGGACCAGGGCAAAGAGGCCGAGCACAACCGCGTCCGTCCAGCCGCGCGTGCCGCCCTGCAACAGCCCGAACAGGAGGGCGAGCACACTGACCGTCAGCAGGAGCGCGCCGGAGACGTCCACGCGCCCGCGCCCGCGTCCCTCAAGCGGCTCGCGCAGCAGCAGGCCGATCAGGATGACGGCCACGATGCCAAACGGGACGTTGAGGTAAAAGACCCAGCGCCATGACACGTTATCGACCAGGAAACCACCCATCAACGGGCCGACGATGCTCGACACGCCCCACACGCCGGAGAAAAGCCCCTGCATCCGGGCGCGCTGTTCCAGCGAGAAGATGTCCCCGATGATGGTGAACGTCACGGGCATAAGCGCACCCGCACCCAGCCCTTGCAGCGCGCGGAAGGCGATCAACTGGGTCATGTCCTGCGCCTGGCCGCTCAGGGCGGACCCGGCCAGGAAGACGAAGATGCCCCCAATGTAGATGGGCTTGCGCCCGTACAGGTCGGCCAGCCCGCCGAAGACGGGGATCGTGGTCGTGGACGTGAGCATGTAGATCGAGAAGACCCAACTGTACACGTCCAGCCCACCAAGCTGGCTGATGATCGTCGGCATGGCGGTGCTGACCACCGTGCCTTCCAGCGACGCGAGAAACAGGCCCATCATCAGGGCAAAGGTGATCAAAGCCAGACGGCGACG
>CAZGLU010000453.1:0-3650 GCA_964526095.1 uncultured Anaerolineaceae bacterium
AGGCGTTGGACGCCAGGGCCCTGGACCCCTTGGCCGTGGTGTACCCGGCCGTGCCCACCCCCCCCGCCCCCGCCCCGATCCCCATCTCCGCCGGGATCGGCTTATTCTGCCGGTCGAGGTCGTCCAGCGTCAGGGTCGGGATCGTCGCCAGCGCCTCTGGCGGGTCGGGCGTTTCCTGCAACTGCCGCAGCCGCTGCGCCTCCTCGATCACACGGGACAACCCCGCCTCGTCCAGCCCGGCGCGGACCTGCGCCAGCCGCTCGCGCTCGGCGGCGTCCTCCTGCTCGCGCAGCGAGGGGTCGGGCGTCAGCCGCAGGCTCACGCGGTGCGGGTTGTCCACGAAATACGTCCGAAGCAGGCCCTCGAAATAGCGCGGGTCCCGCTCCACTGCGGCCTTGACCGCGTTGAGCGGCGCCTCAAACGCCAGCGGCGCCAGGGGGTCGCCGCCATAGGTCCACGTGCTCAGCGCATTGATCATCGCCAGCACGCCGCGCGGGTAGCGGCCCGTGTTGCGCTCGCGCAGCGCGAACTCGACGGTGTTCAGCGACGCCTCGACCGTCTCGCGCTCGATGCCGTCCGCGGCCAGCCCGGCCAGCGTCTCGAGGATCAACGCCTCGACACGGTCCATGTCCTCGAGCGCGACGCCCTTCAGCCCGGTTGAGAACGACATCTGCCGCAGCTCGGCGTCCAGGCCGCCGCCGGTCAGGTCTTCGCCCAGGCCGGACTCGATCAGCGCCTTGCGCAGCGGCGAGGCGGGCGTGCCGATCAGGATGTGGCTGAGGATCTCCAGCGCCAGCACCGTCTCGACGTCGTCGTTCTCGGCCAGCATCCAGTTGACCGTCACGTAGGCTTTGCGCCCCGCGTCGTCCTCGCCCGCATCATACGGGAGCGTCAGCGCGCGCGGCGCGTCGAAACGCGGTTGCAACGGCAGGTCCAGATCCAGCTCCTGGCGGTCGAACTCGCGCAGGTATTCGTCCGCGATGCGCAGCCGCTGTTCCGGGTCATCGTCGCCCCAGAACAGGATACGCGCGTTCGAGGGGTGGTAGTACGTCTCGTGGAACCGCTTGAACTGCTCGTAGGTCAGGTCCGGGATAACCTTCGGGTCGCCGCCGGAGTCGTGGCGGTAGGGCGTGTCGGGGAACAGCGCCTGCTGAATCGCGCGGCCCAACAGGTTCTCCGGGTCGGAGTACGCGCCCTTCATCTCGTTGAACACCACGCCTTTAAACGTCAGTGGCGCGTCGGGGTCGTCCAACTCGTAGTGCCAGCCCTCCTGCTCCAGCGTCTCCGGGCTGATGCGCGGATGGAACACCGCGTCCAGGTAGACGTCGATCAGGTTGTAGAAGTCCTGCACGTTCTGGCTGGCGACGGGGTACACCGTCCTGTCGGACATGGTGAAGGCGTTCAGGAAGGTGTTCAGCGAGCCTTTGAGCAGCTCTACGAACGGCTCCTTGACCGGGTACTTGCGCGAGCCGCACAGCACCGAATGTTCCATGATGTGCGGCAGCCCGGTGGAGTCCGGCGGCGGCGTGGTGAAGGCGATGGCAAACACCTTGTTCTCGTCGTCGTTCTCCAGCGACAACAGCTCCGCCCCGGTCCGGCGGTGGCGGAACAGGCGTGCATGGGTGTTCAGTTCGGGGATGTCTTGCTCACGCAGCAGTTCGAATCCGTGATAGGTATCCATGGGTCGTCGTGATGATCCTTTGAACGTTCGGGTGGCGAGTTCGTGCGTCCGGCTCAGCGCGGCGCCGGTAGCGCGTCATAGTGCAGCAGCCGGTGTTGGGTCACGGGCACGGGCCGGTCATCGTCGCAGCTTTTGAGGACCTCGAATGGCGACGTCTCGACGGCCAGCGTCAGCGCGTGCTGCGTCCCGTCGCGCCGGTCCTCGAAGCGGGCGTGCCACTCGCCGGGCGCGGACGGCCCGTCCTCGATCAGGCGGAACGCCTCCACGGCGTCGATGCCGGTCGCACCGCGCAGGAAGTACTCGGCGGCCTGCACGTGCTGATTGTAGCACGCTCGCCCCCGGAAAGCGGACAAGTCGATCGCGCCGCGCTGGTAGCCCGCCAGGATCTCCGCGACCCCGCCCGGCTCGACGCGGCCAAATACCAGCCCGTGCGGGAAGGCCACGACGTTCGCGGCGAAGCGGTGCCCGCCGAGGTGCGAGCTTTGCCACACCGCCGCCCCGGCGGCCTCCACCGCCTCGACGTACACCGGCAGGCCGTACAGCGCGCAGCAGCGGTCCCGCCGTCCGTGCGTGCAGACGAGGTACAGCGGCTCCGTCCGGCGCCGGTCGCGGTAGGGGTCATCGGGGCGGCCCAGCGCGGACAGGTCCAGCGCCAGCAGGTCCTCATAGCGTTCGAGCGTGAACTCGACCAGCAGCGGGTCCGCCTCGCGCGCCTGGGCGACATAGAACGCGATCCCCTCCGGTGCGAGGCGTGGGTTCTGGCGCAGCATCTGGATCCGCGCGCCGGGCAGCGCCTCAAGCTGGCCCTGAAGCCACGCGCGCACGGCGGGCGGCAGATCGCACTCCTCGAACGCCTCGCGCCCCCAGCGCCCGTCGAATTCGAGCAGGAGCCAGGTCGCCGCGACCGTCGCCGTCCCGAATAACTGCTCGTCCGCCGCCTGAGAGGTCTGCGAGCAGCGCAGTGGCTCCGGCTCGCTCATGTCTGGCCCTGTATGGCGGGCGGTGCCTCGTCCGCCGTCTTGTCGCCGAGGAACCGCCGCAGCGAGCCGCGCGCCGTGAACGCGCGCATGTAGCCCAGGTTCTCCGGGGTGAAGGGACGCGGCACGATCTGGAACACGGTCGGCAGAGCGTTGTCCTGCACGGTGTTATCCACCTTCAGTAGGTCGAGCAGGCTGCTCGTCACCGGGGGATCGGGCAGCACCCCCATCGCGCGGACCGCCAGCGCCAGCACCGGCAGGGGCATGTGCAACAGGACGCGGCGCGTCCCCAGGGCGCGCAGCACGCGCCACACGATCTCGTCATATGTCAGCACTTCCGGCCCGCCCAGGTCGTAGCTGCGGCCAACCGTCGTCTCGTCGTCCAGGCAGCGCGCGATGGCCTCAACCACGTCCCCGACCCACACCGGCTGGAAGCGCGCCTGCCCGTCGCCGGGGATCGGGAACGCCAGCGGCGTGAGCTTGATCAGCCGCGCCTGGACGTTGGCGAACTCGTCCTGCGGCCCCCAGATCACGGACGGGCGCAGCGCGGTCCACGCCAGGCCGGACGCGGCGACGATCGCCTGCGCCTGGCCCTTGCTGCGCAGGAAGCGGTGGGGCGAGTCGGGCGCGGCGCCGTTCTGGCTCATGTTGATGAAGCGCCGCACGCCGCCGACCTTCGCCGCCTCGACCATGTTGCGCGTGCCCTCGGTGTTGATCGCCTCGTAGGTCGCGCGGCCCTTTTCGATGGCGATGGCGACGAGGTGCACGATCGCGCTGACCCCGTCCAGCGCCGGGAGCAGCGTCTCCGGCTGCGTCACGTCGCCGGTCACGATCTCGACCTGCGCGCGGATCGGGGCGAGGCGTGCCTCGGCCTTCTCACGGTCACGCACCATCGCCCGCACCGGCTTACCCGCCCGCACCAAACGGTGGACCAGGTTGTGCCCGAGATCGGAAGAGCACACGTCTGAACTCCAGTCACCGCTCATTATCGC
>CAZGLU010000454.1:0-3643 GCA_964526095.1 uncultured Anaerolineaceae bacterium
CCGGCGTTTGTCGAGTCCGTGCGCGAGGAAGCGACCTACCAGGTGCGCCGGCTGCGGAGCCATCCGTGTCTGGCGCTGTGGTGCGGCAATAACGAGAACCAATGGCTGCACGAGCGCCATACCTGGGACCGGGGCTACAAGCAGGTCCCCGGCGCACTGTACTACCACGAGATCCTGCCTGCGGTGGTGGCGCGATGGGATGGCCGGACCCCGTACTGGCCGGGCAGCCCTTACGGTGGGAACGATCACGCCAGCATGGACGACGGCAACCGGCACAACTGGGAGGTGTGGCACGGCAACAGCTATCACCGGCGCTTCGGGGAGGAGCCGGTCGGAGACACATCGCCGGAGGGGGTGTCGTACCTGCGCTATGCCGAGGACCGGGGGCGCTTCATCAGCGAGTTCGGGATGCATGCGGCGCCGGTGCGTGAGACACTGCGGCGGGTGATCCCGGAGGACCAGTTGTACCACCACAGCCCAGCGATGGATCACCACAACAAGGACAACCCCAAGAACAAGGGCGACAACCTGATGCTCAGCGTCACCGGGCTGCCGCAGACGCTGGACGAGTACATCGACTTCAGCATGATCGCGCAGGCGGAAGGGCTGAAGTTCGGCGTGGAACACTACCGGCGGCGCAAACCGCACTGCTCCGGCGCGCTGATCTGGCAGCTCAACGACTGCTGGCCGGTCCTGAGCTGGAGCATGATCGACTACTACGGCTTCGGGAAGGCGAGCTACTACTACGTGCGGCGGGCGTTCGCGCCGGTGCTGGCCTCGTTCAAGGAGGGCGCGGACGGCAGCCTGGAGCTGTGGCTGACGAACGACACGCTGCGCCCGGTCATCGACACGGCGCTGGTGGCGCTGCGGACCTTCGCCGGCCACACGCTGACCGAGGAGCGCGTACGCCTCGACGTGCCGCCCAACAGCAGCCAGATGGTCGCACGGTGGCCTACACCCAATAGCGGGGCGGACCGCTACGTCATCGTGCGGGCGGAGGGCGGGACGTTCGGCCCTAACCGCCACTTCTTCGGCATGATCAAGGACCTCGTGCGCGAGCCGGGGACCGTCACGATGGCGACGGAGGAAGTTTCCCCACACGAGCTGCGCGTCACCCTGAGCGCGGATCGTTTCGCGTACTTCGTGCACCTGGAAGTGCCCCACGCCTGGACCCACTTCAGCGACAACTACTTTGACCTGGAGCCGGGCGAAACCCGCACGATCACGCTGACCAACCCGAACGCCGTGCTCCGCCCGGCGGAGGTGCGCCTCGGCTGGCGTTGAGCGGCGGCGGGCAGGGGCACATCAGAAATGCAGACGAAGGGGCGCCCGCTGATGCGGGCGCCCCTGCCGTGCCGGGCGGCGATCAATCCAACCTTGACGCGCCGGGATGGATCAAGTATGTTCTAGGCAGGAACGTCTGAGGCGGGGTAACCGACGGGTGAGATAGCCGCATCAGGAGGCTGTAGGGCACGGACAAGCAGAAGCCGAAAGCACAGGCCACCGGCATCTTGCCCACCACCTGACCCCAACCCGCCCCACCAGGCCGCACGACTCACCGCCCAGCAGCAGGGACGCACTGTGGACGATCATCGCCAGCCAACGCTGCTCAACCCCCTGACCGAACGTGAAGTGGAGATCCTGCGCCTGCTCGCCGCGCGGCTTTCCAACCGCGAGATCGCGCAGCAACTCACGCTCTCAGTCGGCACAGTCAAATGGTACGCACGGCAGATCTACAACAAGCTGGGCGTGTCCACCCGCGCCGAGGCCGTCGCCCGCGCCCAGGCGCTCAACCTGCTCGACGGCGAGCGCCTCCCAACCGATGCCCAGGCGGCCCCGCCCCGCGCGATCCCCCACAACCTGCCCGCCCACGTGACGCCGTTCATCGGGCGCGAGCAGGAGATCGCGGAGGTCAAGCGTTTGCTGGCGTCCAGCCGCCTGTTGACCCTGACCGGGCCGGGCGGCACGGGCAAGACGCGGCTGGCGCTGCAAGTCGCCGCCGAGTGCCTGTCCGACTACCCCGACGGCGTCTATTTCGTCGCGCTGGCGTCCCTGCGGGATGGCCTGCACATCGCGGGGGCCATCGCGGAGGCGCTCGGCGTGAACGAGACCCCGGACGAGCCGCTGCCGCGCGCCCTGCAACGCGTCCTGAAGGACAAACGGGCGCTGCTGGTCCTCGACAACTTCGAGCACCTGCTGGAAGCCGCGCCGCTCGTCCTGAAGCTACTCACCACGGCGCCGGGCATTAAGGCGCTCGTCACGAGCCGGGAAGTGCTGCACCTCTACGGCGAGCAGGAGTACTCCGTGCCGCCGCTGGCGCTGCCGGACCCCGCCGAGCCGTCCGTTTCGCGCCTGATGAAGAACGAGGCGATCGCGCTGTTCGTGCAGCGCGCACAGACGGTCAACGCCGCGTTCCAGCTTACGGAGGACAACGCGCAGGCCGTCGCCGCGATCTGCCACCGGCTGGACGGGCTGCCGCTGGCGATCGAGCTGGCGGCGGCGCGGATCAAGCTGTTCGCGCCGGGGGCGCTGCTCAACCGTCTGGACAGCCGCCTGGAGGTGCTTGTGAGCAGCGCGTTGGGCGTCCCGGCGAGGCAGCAAACGCTGCGCAACGCGATCGATTGGAGCTACGTGCTGCTCACACCGCAGGAGCAAACCCTGTTCAGCCAGCTCGCCGTCTTTCGCGGCGGCATATCGCTCGACGCGCTCGAGGCCGTGTGCCGGGCGGATGACCTGGATCTGCTGCTCGGCATCGAGTCGCTGTGCGACAAGAGCCTGGTGCGGCGCGGTGTCACACCGGATGGCGAGCCGCGCTTCAGCCTGCTGGAGACGATCCGCGAGTATGCCAAGGAACGCCTGGAGGAGAGCGGCGTCGAGGACGCGGTCCGGCGGCGGCACGCGGAGTATTTCCTGGCGCTGGCGCAGGAGGCCGACCGCGACCTGCACTCCGCCCGCCAGGTCGAGTGGCTCAAGCGGCTTGAGATGGACCATGACAACCTACGGGCCGCCCTGGACTGGGCGTTCGGCGGCCACGACCCGGCGCTGGGGATGGGACTGGTGAGCCGGTTGGGCTGGTTCTGGTTCCTGCGCAACCACGCCGTCGAGGGGCGGCAGTGGTGCACGCGGGCGTTAGAAGCGCACCCCGACGCCCCGCCCGCGCTACGGGCAAAGGTGCTGACGCTGCTCGCCGGGCGGCTGTACTCCAACCAGGACGATCCGGCGGCAGCGCACCGGATGCTGGAGGAGGCGCGCGCGCTGGCCCAGGCCGCTAACGACTGGGGACAACTCGGCTGGGCGAGCGGGTTCAGCGGCCTGAACCGGGTCCGCGCCAACCGGCTGGACGAGGTCGAGCCGTTCTTTATCGAGGCGCTGCGCTGCTTTCAGGAGGCGGGCGACCGCTTCGGGATCGGGTGGGCGCACAACGCGCTGGGCGAATCGGCCCGCTTGCGGCGGGACTACGCCTCGGCGATGGCCCACTACCGCGACGGGCTGGCGGCGTTTCAAGCCCTCGGCAGCGAGTGGGGGATCAGCCTGATCGCGCGCAACACGGCGTGGGTCGAGCTGCGCCTGGGCAACCTCACCGCCGCCGAGCACGGGTAGATCGGAAGAGCACACGTCTGAACTCCAGTCACGAGATTCCATC
>CAZGLU010000455.1:0-2866 GCA_964526095.1 uncultured Anaerolineaceae bacterium
CCACCACCCTCTCCTACACTCTTTCCCTACACGACGCTCTTCCGATCTGGGCACGCGTATACTACGCGTATACTATAAGCGTGGGCCAGATGCCCCGCTCTTGTGCGCCAATTGCCCGAAGGCGGAATGCAACCATGAACGACCCGGTAACACAAACCGCCCTATCCGGCTCTCAGGACCGGAACCCCCAGGGATACGCCGCCAAGGTACTTATCGTTGAGGACTCGGCTGACTTTGTTGAGATTTTACGCGTCACCCTCCGGCGGCTGGATGTCCGCGTATTTACGGCGGGGTACGGCAGCCGCGCCGTCGAGGTGTTTCGACGCGAACAGCCCGACCTGGTGCTTATGGATGTTGCGCTGCCTGACGCAACGGGCTGGCAGGTGCTCGACCTGTTCCGGGCGTGCCGCCGCGATGGCCGCGATCCCATCGTGATCATGATGACGGCATACGGCGACGTGACGAACCGGCTGATGGGCCGCCTGCACGGCGTTCACAGCTACCTGGTGAAACCGTTCCCCACGGAGCGGATCGCGGAGACGGTGGCCGAGGCGCTCGGCCTTCCCTTAAACTGAGCCGGGTGGGGCCGATGCGCGGGCGTCCGTTTCCCCTCCCGCGTCGGGAAGGCGCGGCCCGGCTTGCACTGCGGATCGCGGCGGGCGCCGTGTTGCTGGCGGTCCTCACGGGCGGGCCGGTCGGGGGCGAGGTCCAGCGCTGGCTGGCGCAGGCTGAGGAACACGCGCGTGCGGGCGATCCGGACGCCGCCGCAGCCCGCTATCACCGCGCCCTGGCTCGCCTCGGCCCTGCCGCCCCCCTCTACGACCATCTCGCCCACCTATCCCTGGACGCCCGACAGTTCGGCGCTGCGCAGGTCTTCCTGTACCGCGCGGCGGACCTCGACGGCTGGACGCCTGAGCGACGGCGCGTCCTGCTGGCGGCGCTGGAAGGGCAGGGCGATGCGGTGGCTGCGCGCGCGGTCGCGCAGGGCCTGTTGGAAGGGCAGGGTGACGATCCGCTGGCGGCCCTGGCTGTCGCCGAGGCGCAGCTTGAACGGGGCGAATGGGATGCGGCGCGCGCCGCGCTGGAACGTGTGGCTGCCGCGAACCCCGCCGATCACCGGGCGCGGTACCTGCTCGGCGCGCTGCTGGCCCCCGTGGCACCGGATCGGGCGGCCCCTTACCTGGAGGCGGCGCTGGCCGATCCCACCCAGGCGGGGGGCGCCGCCGCCGTGTTGGCCGCACTGGATGGCTTCGAGCAGCTTCCCCTGACCGATGCGCAGACGCGCGTCGGGCTGGCGCTGGTCGGGGTGGGGGATTGGGCGCTGGCGGAACACGCGCTGCTGCGTGCCCTGGAGCGCGATTCGGTCAACCCCACGGCGCGCGGCTACCTGGGCTTCGTGCGCGGCCAGCAGGGGCGCGACGGTCTGCCCGACCTGGAGGCCGCGCTGGCGATCGCGCCCAACGATGCCACGTTGTATTACCTGCTCGGCCTGCACTGGCGCGCGGCTGACGATCCGGAGTCGGCCTACGTCGCCTTCGCCCAGGCGCGGGCGTTGGACCCCGACAACCCGGCGCTGGCGGTCGAGTTGGGTGCGGCGGCGCAGGCGTTGGGCGATCTGGCCGAGGCCGAGGGCTGGTACGACCGTGCGGTGGCGTTGGCCCCCGACGACGTCCGGTGGCAGGGCCTGCGCGCCGCGTTCTACGCCGACAGTGAGGTGGAACTGGACGCCGCGCGCCTCGCCGCGATCGAGTCCGCCGCCGCGCGCGCGCCGGGCGATCCCGACGTCCGCGCCAGCCTGGGCTGGGCCTACTACCGCACCGGCGCGCTGGAGCAGGCGTATGACGAGCTGAGCGCCGCCGTGCAGCTTGATCCGAACCGTCCGCGCAGCCGCTACTATTTCGCCGTGATGCTGGAGCGCCTGGGCGATCGGCAGGGCGCCGCCGACTCCTATCGTTTCGTGGTCGAGCAGGTCGGCACGGAGGGTGGCTACGGGTTGCTCGCCAGCCGGGCGCTGGCCCGCCTCGGCGCGTTCTGAACGCGGCCTCACCAAACGCCGCGCCTCGTGTTACAATGCCCCGCCGTTGATCGTTCGCAATCGTTCGCTGAATGGAGGCGGCGGCCGCGCAGCGCGCGGGTCCGGCGCAGGGGTACTTGTCGATGTCGGAAGCCACTATGCCATCACACGCCACGGGGGAGCAGCGCGCCCGCCCTGATCGGGGGCCGTGGCTGCTGCGGCTCATGCGGCTGCATTTCGCCCTGGCCGGGATCGTGCTGCTGCTCGCGACCCTGGCCTTCGGCTGGTACGTGTATACCGATGACCTCGACCGCATCTCCTTTGGGTCAGGCCTGCGGATCGAGCATCCCGGCGACCTGTACGCGCCGGGGACGCAGCGCGACGTGCTGCTCCTGCTCCTGCTCGGCATCGGGGCGGTGGTCGAGTTGTGGGCCGCTGCCGCCGTGCGCCGTGATGGCGGCGGCCCGGCGGTCTACTTCGGTGCGGTGGGGCTGCTGCTCGGCCTTCCGGTGGCCGCCATCCTCTGGGGGCTGGAGCTTGACGTACCGGCGATCGCGCCGGATACGGTGCGCCTCTTGCTGCGCGTGGCTGCCGGGCTGCTGGCGTTCCAGTCGCTGCTGGCGCTGTTCTACCTCGTGCGGCTGGCTTTCCGTCGCGGCGCCCCGACGGATTCCGTCGCGGCGCGTGCGGGTTGGCTCGGCGCGGCCGGGCTGGTGTTGGGCCTGCTGATCGTCGGTGCAGTGGCGGTCGCGCTCGCCCTGCTGACGGGCTGGATCGAGCGGCCGGTGCCCGACCCGGAGCCGGGCGCGCTGCTCTACGTGACGACCTTCGACGCGGTGGGCGGCGAGTGGG
>CAZGLU010000455.1:2876-3643 GCA_964526095.1 uncultured Anaerolineaceae bacterium
GCGAGTGGGACACGTACCAGGGCCGGGACGCCGCACAGATCGTGCCGGTGGCGGACCTGGACCCGGAGGCGGTGGCGGCGTCGCCGGGCGCGCTGGACGGTCAGGTGCTGCTGGTTACCTACGGCTCGCCGTACTCCGGCGAGGGGGTGTTCTCCGCCCTGGACCGTATGTACCGCGACTTTGATCTGCGTGTTACGGCGCAGATGATCTCCGGCCCGCTGGACAACCAGTACGGCGTGATCTTCCGCTACCGGGACCCGGATAACTACTACGGCTTCCTCGTCGGCGGGGATATGGACAACGTCGGCTGGTACGCCCTGGTGAAGGTGCAAGACGGCGTGCTGGAATGGATCAGCAACTGGGGCACGTCCGAGCATGTGCGGGCGGGCACCGGGGCCAACGAGATCCGCGTGGTGGCGGTGGGCGATGCCTTTCAGTTCTTCGTCAACGGCCATCTGATGCCGCTATGTTTTAAAGGTGAAAACGCCACGAGCATGTGGGTCGATGGCACGTGCTTCACGGATGATGTCGCCACCACCTACCGTGACGCAGACTTCTCGCAGGGCCGGATCGCCCTGATGGCCGGGCACAGTATCGACGTGAGCGCGCCGGTCGTCGTCGCCTTCGACGACGTGGTGATCGTCGGGCCGGAGGGCCTGGCCCCCGACGACGCGGCAGCGACAGCAGAGCCGGAAGCGGTGAGCGGATGAAGGTTTACCTAGATCGGAAGAGCACACGTCTGAACTCCAGTCACGAGATTCCATCTC
>CAZGLU010000456.1:0-1783 GCA_964526095.1 uncultured Anaerolineaceae bacterium
TGTGTGGATGCGGAGGGCAACGTCAATGTGCTCCGCCTCAGCAGGCAAACGGCAGCCGACCAGTCCTTCATGCTGAGCCGGGTGCTGCTGGTGCTTGGCGGACTGCTGTCTGCGCTGGCGACCCTCTCCGCCCTGACGTTGTTCTAGCCACCGAGGAGCAAGCGCAACCATGAACAAGGCACGGTACGTACCGTCACGCGCACATCGCACCCAGCGACTCGCCCTCCCCGCCCCCAACGAGGAGGAATACGTCGCGCAGAACAGGCCCCAGAACGACATCTACGACGCGGAAAGCATCGAGGAACTGATCGACATCGACCCGGACTTTCGTCGCTACTGGGGCGAGTTCCAGCGCATCACCGGCCGGACGAGCCGCCCCAACAAGCGCAACACACCGCCGGGCGGCAGCGGCGTGAACAAGCCTAAGAACCCCGCCTGGGAAAGCTTCGACGACGGGGATGGCGGCATCCATCGCAGGATGCCACACGGGTATGCGGAAGGGTCGATCACCCCGAGGGCCATCCAGCGGGAGGGCTACCGCATCTCGGTCTGGACCGACAAGCAGGGCGGCTTCATGGGTGTGTTCTACGTCACGCGCCGCTTCGTGTGGATCCTGCTCGCCGTGCTATTCCTGCTGTTCATGGCGGTCACCAAGTTCCCGGATGTGGTGGAGATCATCCTGAAGATCCTCTAGCGCACCGGAGGGTCGCCATGCCTCCGGCCTTACAGGAGCGCGGCTTGCTCGACACAAGGGGCGAGGTCAACCCCTCCCCCTACGAGTCCTCCCTAACCCGACCTGAGGTGAGGCAGGGTGAAGGGAATTAAAACGTTGGGCAATTACGGCAACTACATGGCAGCCTTCAAGGCAGGCGCGAGACAGGGTTGCCGATCTGCCCGGAGTGGCCGCACCCGCAGCGCGGGGAGGCGGCCCGGCACATCCCTCCCGCCGGACGGGGCACGTTGCCGGTATAGCGGCCCCGGTATAGACTGAGGGCAAACGCGGATCCGATCTACACGGCTGGACGACCCGCCAGGGATGACGTGAATGTGAGATAAACGAACCACACGCGGTTCGGCATAGAGAGGCAAATAGATGGAGACTGAACTCTCGACGGCCACCTTATACATTAACTACGCCAACGACGACAGCGCGTTCGCGCTCCAACTCTATGACGAACTGACGAAGGCGGGGCACCAGCCCTGGATCGACCAGCGGGATGTAAAGCAGGACGACCACTGGCACCAAGCGATCAACCGCGCGCTGCACACGTGCAGCCACATGATCCTGGTGTGGTCCAAGGCGGCGGAGGCGTCGCGCGAGGTCGAAAGCGAGTGGGTGCACTTCATCTCGCACGACAAACCGATCCTGATCGCACTGCGCGACCGCCAGCCGGTCCACTACAATTTGCAGCGCTTCCCCGCCATCGACTTCACCAGCGACCCGACCGGCGCCCTCAACAAGCTGCTGGGGTATCTGAACGCCACGCAGCGCGACCCGCGCTCGGCCACGCTCGCCATCGAGCAAGGCAACGCCGCCTTCCGCAGCTACGACTACAGCACGGCGATCAAGTGCTACAGCCGGGCGCTGAGCCTGGACCCCGCCAACGCACTGGCGTACTACAGCCGGGGCGTAGCCTACTACCAGCTTGGGCATATCGACCGCGCGCTGGACGACTTCCAGTCCGCGATCCGCGAAGACCCCTGCATGGCGGAGGCGCACTACCTCCAGGGCATGATCCTGCGCACGCAGGGCGAGCACTTCCGCGCGCTGGACAGCTTCACC
>CAZGLU010000456.1:1793-3389 GCA_964526095.1 uncultured Anaerolineaceae bacterium
GTTCGACCTGCTGGGCGACTCGGAGCGCGCGCTGGACGACTATACGGCGGCGATCCAGATCGCGCCGGACAACACACCGGCCTACGGGATGCGCGGCACGATCTACTATCAGGCCGGGAAGTATGCGGAGGCGCTGAGCGACCTGGACCGCGCGGTCCAGCAGACGCCGTCCGACCCGACGCTGTACGTGATCCGGGGCAAGGTCTACGAGGCAACCCAACGCCCGCACGACGCGCTGAAGGACTACAGCCAGGCGCTGACGCTGAACGCCAACCTGGACGAAGCCTACCGGGGGCGCGGCATCATCTACAGCCTGCTCAGCAACTACGAAACCGCGATCGAAGACCTGACGAACGCGGTGCGCCTGAACCCGGCGGACGGCCTCACCTTCCTCGCGCGGGCGGATGCCTACTTCGCCACCGGCGACCACGAGCGCGCCCTGAACGACTACAACGAGGCGATCCGGCTGTCACCGGACAACCCTATCGCGTACCACAACCGGGGCGTGCTGTATCAGGCGATGGGGCGGCTTGAGAACGCGCTGGAGGACTTCACCCGGACGCTACAACTCGACCGGGAGTTCGGCTCGGCGTATTTCAACCGGGGCAACGTGCATTACGAGCTAGGGCAGCTCAACGCGGCGCTGGCGGACTACGACGAGGCGATCCGGATCAACGAGCGCGACGCCGGGGCGTACCACAACCGGGGCATCACGTACAACAAGCTGGGCATGTACGAGGAAGCGATCATGGACTTCACGCATGTCCTGCACCTGGACCCTAATTACGCCGAGGCGTATTACAACCGCCATCTGACGTACTTACAGCGCGGCGCGCCGGGCGACGAGCGGCTCGCCCGGTCCGATATGGCCGCCTACCGGCGCCTGACGCAGAACATGGGCAACCGTCACAACGGGGCGGGCACGACGCCTTACCCCAGCATCGACCGGTAGCGCAAACGCCCCACCGTCTGGCGACTGTCATTCACATTCGAGCAACAAGCCGTGGTGAAGCCAACCTCACCCCGCTCGCGTTCGCTCGCTGCCCCTCTCCAATCAAGCTCTTTAGCTGTTTAATACGGATACGCGGAAGAACCGGGCGGGTTGGAAACCCGCCCCTACGAGACCTGCCTGTTTCCCCTCTCTCCAACTTGATTGGACAGGGGGCGGGGGATGATGTCACACCGATCCCCAGATTATTTTGTTAGACCGCATAGTTGCAGACAGGCGACAAGCACCCTCCGCGCAGGATTGGCTTGATCACACCACATCGAGCGCACCGGCGGCACGCAGCGCGTCCAGGGCCGCGCCCGCCCAGGCTTGCACGCTCGCCACGTAACGCTCCGGCCCATTCGCGACGACATCGGCAGCGGTCATCGTCCACGCGACCGGCTGCGCGTAGGCGGCCTGCATACCGGGCGCCGCCCCGATCTTCCAGTTCCGCACGCTTGAGTCCACGCGGGCGCTGTTCCGGGCGCGTACGACCTGCGGCGGCGTCCCACGCTCCACGAACTCGACCAGCAGGCGCAGCGCCTCGCGCAGCCCGTCCGGCGCGTAGAGGCTGAGATCGGAAGAGCACACGTCTGAACTCCAGTCAC
>CAZGLU010000456.1:3399-3621 GCA_964526095.1 uncultured Anaerolineaceae bacterium
TGAGCGGTGACTGGAGTTCAGACGTGTGCTCTTCCGATCTGTCCGGCGCGTAGAGGCTGGGGTGCTGCAAGTGGTAACACAACACCATGAGGTGATGAACCTGGGCAGCGCTCGCCGGGTCCTCCGCCTCCCAAAAGAGCATCTGGTGAAAATCGTCCTGGCACGTCCGGCCTTCGCTCAGCGACGCGCCACATTCGGGGCAACGGGTCGGCATGGGCGGAC
>CAZGLU010000457.1:0-3597 GCA_964526095.1 uncultured Anaerolineaceae bacterium
CCGCCGTGAAGTGCATCGAGGCGAAGTAGTCTTTGACGAAGATGTTCTCGTTGGGCGAATGGGCGCGGGCGTTGGGATGCCACGTTGCCCCGGCGAAGACCACCGGGATGCCCAGCCTGGCGCTCAACGGGTAGACTGGCCCGCTGCCCGCGTACCAGGGGAAGATGACCGGCGTCTTGCCCCAGGTCTGTTTGCTGGCGGCGACGGCGGCCCGCTCCACCAGGCTGCCCGGCGGTGACGCGGCGAATTCCTCCCCGCCCAGGTCAATGATCTCGATGTCGGTGAAGCCGCGCCGGTCCAGGTGGGCGCGCAGCAGGTCGTAGGCAAGCTCCGGCGTCAGGTTCGGCACGAGGCGGAAGTCCAGCTTGACCATCGCCTCGGCGGGCAGCACCGTCTTGGAGCCTGCGCCGGTGTAGCCCGATTGCAGGCCGCAGATGGTGATCGTCGGCTCGGCGAAGTAGCGGCGGCGGGCCTCGTCGTCCGTCATGCCGTTGAGCCACGCGTCCAGGCCCCAGTTGCGGCGCATCGCCTCGAACTCCAGCGGCACGGCGTCGATGGCGGCCCACTGCTCGTCGGTCAGCGGCGCGACGTGGTCCAGGTAGCCGTCGAGCGTGATGCGGTCGTTTTCGTCCTTGAGCGTGCTCAAGGCCCACACCAGCCGCCACGCCGGGTTCGGCACCATCGGCGCGTAGGACGAATGCAGGTCGATGCGCGGCCCCTTACAGCGCAGCTCGAAGTACATGATGCCCTTGCAGCCCAGCCCGAACTGCATGCGGCCCGCCTCGTCGTAGCCGCCGCCCTCCCACAGCAGGCCGTCTGCGGTCAGCAGGTCGGTGTGGGCGCGGACCCAGTCCTCCAGGTGGACGCTGCCGATCTCCTCCTCGCCCTCGACCACCCACTTGATGCGCACCGGCAATTCGCCCTGCGTGTTCAGCCACGCCTCGACGGCCTGGATGCGCGAGAGCAGCTCGCCCTTGTCGTCGGACGTGCCACGGCCCCACAGCCGCCCGTCCTTGACGGCCATCTCGAAGGGCGGGGTCTCCCACAACTCGACCGGGTCTTCGGGCTGCACGTCGTAATGGTTGTAGATCATCAGCGTGCGCGCGGCGTCCTGCGGGCCGATCTCGGCATACACCACCGGCGAGCCGGGCGTGGGGAAGATCGTCACCTCCGCCCCCAGCCGCCGGAAGCGCTCGGCCACCAACTCGGCCATGTCGTGCACGCCGCGTGCATCCGCCGCGACGCTCGGCACGGCGATGAACGCGCCGAACTCGTCCAGGAAGCGCTCGCGGTGCTGCTCCAGGTAGGCGTCAAATGCGTCCGTTCGGTAAGGCATGATGCCTCCGTCCCCGTTGATTCAGTCTGTTCCGCCGGATTGGGCTACCGGCCCGGCGGACCCTGCCGGATGCGCGACCGGATCGCCTCGGCGGGCCAATCCGGATCGCCCTCTGACCAGCCGTAGCGCCAGGGGTTGAGGTTCTCGATCCACCACGTCACGCCCGCCGACGCATAGGCCGCGACCATCTCCGCCTCGCGTGCCGGGTTGGTGCCCGTGCTCACGCCGCTGTGCACGATGTCGAACGGCGCATCCGTCTCGCGCCGGGCGCGGATGAAGGCCGCGATCTCCGCGATCTCCTCGGGCGGCTGCTGCTCGCTCCAACCGGCACCGCGCCCCTGCGGCACGACGCCATCCCACTGCGCGGCGCGGCGGAACGGCGGCTCGTTCGGCCACTTGCCCGCGACCCAGATCGGGATGCGCGGCGCGTGGACCGGCTTCGGCCAGAACAACGCCCGCTCGACGCGGTGATGTGCCCCCCGGTAGTTGAACGGCTCGCCGCGCCACAACCCGTCGATGATCGCCAGCGCCTCGTCCAGCCGCTCGGCGCGCTGTTTGAAGCCCGGCGGCTCCCCGAAGTACTCAAACTCCTCCGGGTGCGTGCCGAGGCCCACGCCCAGGATCAGGCGCCCGCCGGAGAGGTGGTCGAGCGTGGCGGCTTGCCGCGCGACGACCTGCGGGCGGCGGCGGGCCAGCGGCGTGACCAGCGGGCCGAGGCGGATCCGCTCGGTGCGCAGCGCGATCGCCGCCAGCGCCACCCAGGGGTCCGCGACCGCCACGGGCCACCACATCACGAGGTGCTCCCAGATGACGAAGCCATCCCAGCCAGCGGCCTCCGCCTCGGCGGCGAGGTCGGCCAGGACGTGCGGATCGGCGTGCGCGCCGAAGTGCGGGACGTGAACGGCGAATTGCATGGCCTCAGCCCTCCTTGACCGCTGTGCTACAGGCGAAACGAGCAGTTACCGCAAACTCACAACCCGGTCAGCCGGGCAGATCAACTAGGGTGTTTCCTGTTCAAAAATGGCCGCTACGGGCAGCTCAAAGCCGGGCAGCACGTCGCCGCCGCCCAGCACACCGCTCGCGCCGACCTTCCTGACCGGCTGGCCGGGGGCGTACACCTCGACCCACTGCCGTTCAGGGTCCACCACCCAGACGATCACGCCCGCAGCGAGGTAATTAGCGACCTTGATGCGCAGCTCATGCGGCGTGTTCGACGGCGACAGGACCTCCACGGCCAGGTCCGGCGGGACGGGGCTGTAGGGGCGGTCGGACGCTTCGGCCTGCCGCCGCGCCGAAACGTAAGCCACGTCCGGGATGTATCGCTCCCCCGCGATTATGTAGCCGCCATCCGCCCCGCTGACGATGCCGCCCATGCGGTTCTCGCGCAGGTAAAGCTTCAGGTAGAACGCGATCGTCACGGCAATCGCTGACGAACGCTGATTCGAGACCACCTCAACAGCCTCCCCACCGACGTATTCAAAAAGTCGGTGGGCGTTCTCAGGCTGTTCGATGAAGCGATCGAACTCCTCAACCGACATACGCTGCGATTGCACGGCCATAGCGCTCATCCTTGCTTTTTATGCTGCTCCGTGAGGCGGCCCGCGATCGCGTCAGCCCCGGCCAGCAGCTTCACATCGGTGTGTCGCGCAGGGCGCCCTACAGCTTATACCCGAAGCGGCGCAGGAGGCCCTTGCGCCACGTGATACCCTCGTCGTCCTCGACGCCCACCACCGGCTCGCCGTCGATCACGCCCAGGATGCCGCGCCCCTGCGACGTCTCCGCGACGATCACCTGCGTCGGGTTGGCCGTGGCGCAGAAGGTCCGCACGACCTCCGGCACGTTCTGGACGACGTTCAGCACGTTGATCGGAAAGAAGCCTTCGCCCAGGAACAGGATGAAGGCGTGCCCGGCGGCGATCGCCTGTGCGTTCCGGATGGCGAGGTCGATCAGGGCCTGGTCGGTGCCGGTCCAGCGCACCAGCCGGTCGCCGGACGCCTCGCAGAACGCCAGCCCGAACTTGATGTTGGGCACGGCCGTCACCAGCGCCTCGTGGATGTCCTCAACGGTCTTGATGAAATGGCTCTGGCCGAGGATGAAGTTGATCGCTTCGGGCTTCTCGATCGGCACGATGCTCAGTTGCACGCTCATGGCACGCTCCTCCTGTGATCGGGTCGGTTCGCGCCCTCATTGTAAACCGGAATGTGGGGGCAGGGGCAATAAGTAGGGGCGGGGTTCGAAACCCGCCCTGTATGGTCCTGTGT
>CAZGLU010000458.1:0-3577 GCA_964526095.1 uncultured Anaerolineaceae bacterium
GATAATGAGCGGTGACTGGAGTTCAGACGTGTGCTCTTCCGATCTCAACGAGGATGAGCGCGGCTGGTTCCACGTGTGGATATGCAGCGACCGCCGCGTGGTGAACAGCGACGGGGATGCTCCGCGCTATACCTACGAAGGTGATAACCGTGATAACCGGCGCTGCGAGCTGAACGAGGCGCCCCTCATCGGCGGGAATCAATACGACGCCGGTGGGCCGGGCGACGCGGTCGAGATCATCGTGCACTTCAACCACCCGCTGATCACGCCGCTGGGCCTGGTGGACTATGTGCCGCTCCAGGCGCGCCGCGTGATGATCAACGAGTCGTTCCGCTCGACGCGCGTCGTCAACCTGCCGTCGAGCCTGCTCGGCGCGACGTGGACGCCCAGCCATACCTTTACGCCGACCGACACGCCGCCGCCGACCGACACGCCGGTTCCAACCAGCACGGCGACCGATACGCCGGAGCCGACGCTGCCGCCGTCCGAGGAGCCGACGCTGCCGCCGGTCTGCACCGACCTGACCTTCGCGTCAACGAACCCGGTGCAGTTGGTCGGGGATGCGCTGCAAGTGAACGTCGTGAATCACGGCACGGCCCCGTTCTTCCTGTCCGGTGCGGAGGTACACTGGCGCCCGCGGAGCGCGTTCGGCGGGATGTACGCCTACGAGATGCGGCTGTTGGGCCGGGCGTCCCTGTGGCTCGGCAACGACGCGGGCGGCTCCGGGCCGGAGCGCATCGTCAGCCTGCTGAACCCGTACGTCTGGCTGAGCGGCCCGCCCGACTACAGCGAGCGCCGGATTGACGCGGGCGCGACAAGCTGGCAGATGCGGTTCGCCAACGGCCCATCCACGCTCAGCAACTACTTCCGCACGGGCGACTTCACCGGCACGCGGCTTATGTTCTCGACGTCCTGGGGCGGCGACAGCAAGGACTGCATCCTGTCGCTGAGCGACCTGCCGCTGCCGACCTCGACGCCGGATACGCCGACGCCGCAACCGGTCTGCCAGGACTATCGCGTGAACTGGGGCGCCTTCGAGTCAAACGGCGTGGTGCGCTACACCATCACCAACACCGGGACGGCGCTTGGCTACATCACCGGCTTCTCGATCAACTGGAACACCTACGACCGCTCGGCCATACGGAACAAGGTGCGGTTGGACAGCGTCTCGGCGCGCGGCGCGCACGCCTGGGACTACCCACGCACGATCGTGATCTGGGACGCGCCGGGCAGCTCCAGCACGCCGCCGGTGTCGCGCAATACTTCGCACACGCCGGACTGGAAGACGACCGTGGTGATCATGCCGGGCGAAACGGTCGACGTGTGGCTGGAGTTCAACGGCACGACCAGACGGTTGGACCAGGAGGGGTTCTTCCGCTCGGACTTCAACGGCACGACGTTCACGTTGAACCATGACTGCAACCGGCAGGGGCCGCAGACGCCGACGCCGACGGTGACGAACACGCCTAAGCCGACCAACACGCCGACGAAGACCCCGGTGCCTACCGCCACCAAGCCCAAGCCGCCGACGGCCACTTACACGGCGACTATACCGCCGACGGCCACGAAGAAATCCCCGACGGCTACCAAGGTGCCGACGAAGACCAACACGCCCACGAAAACGCCTATCGCACTGCCCACACAGCCGGGTAGCGAGTAGCACCGGCGGGACCGCGCTAAAAAACAAGACCCCGACCTGTTCAGGCCGGGGTCTTTTGCGTCCGGTGGGTCAGAGCGTCAGGATGCGCAGCGCGCGCGCACCTCCGCGAGGCGCTGCTCGGCCTGCGCCAGTTTGGCGCCGACGGCGTCAGCCGTGTCCCGCATGGACATCTCCAGATAGGGGAACGCCAGCCAGACGTTCATCATCCCGAACAGCGCGCCGGTCAGCACGCGGTAGGCGGGCAGCGTCTCGCGCACGGGCCAGAACTCGAAGGGCGGGTAGCTGAGGAGCTGGCTGAAGCCGTCCAGCCCGATCGGGCCGAGGCCGAGCAGCAGGTACAGCCAGATCGGGGCGGGGCGCAGCCGCCGCCGCAGCGGCCTAAACGCCAGCCCGGCCAGCAGCATCGTGGCGTAGATCGCAACGTCGCGCTCGCACAGGGCGGTCTTGTAGCCCATGTCCTCGTTGCCCTTGAACGAACGCGCCTTGAGTTGGAGGTCGGCGGTCCAGTCGTAGAGGCTCATCCCCGCGAAGTGCGGGTCGCCGGCGGCGGCCTCCTCGAAGGACATCAGGTCCGACCCGGCGGCGGCACGCGGATAAGCGTGCTGGTGTCCGAACAGGAACCACGACCGGAACGCGAACTGGTGGCAGAGCGGGCTGTAGAGGGTATAGAGCGCGTTGGCGGGTCCTTCGGCACCGGCCCGCATCAACACAGGGGGGACGAGCGAGAGGCCGGTGTAGAGAAACAGGAAGGTCAGCACAATCGCCAGCCAGCGGCGCGTCAGGCGCAGCACCCAGCGATTGACACGCACCAGACGTTGCAGCTCGGCTTCACTGCGGACAGGGGCTTTACTCATGTTCGTTCCTTATCGGCGGGTCAGCTCGCCAGGATGCCCTCAAGCGCCTGCGTCAATTGGGCGATGTCGATCTCGCCCGGGAAGTACGCGACGATCACGCCGCGCTCGTCCAGCAGCAGGCTGGTCGGATAACCGCGCACGCGCGGGCCGTACAGGTCACCGTTGATCGCCCCGTCCTCGTCCAGCAGCAGGGGGAACGTGAGGCCAAGTTCCTCACCGAACGCGGCGACCGTATCGCGGCGCTCCATGTAGTCCACAGCCAGCACGACGAACTCGGACGGATGCGCCTCGTACAGCGTCTGGAAGTACGGCATCTCCTCGCGGCAGGGGCCGCACCACGTCGCCCAGAAGTTCAGCAGGACGGCCTTACCCCGGTAGTCCGAGAGGGACACGGTCTCCCCGGTGACGGTCCGCGTGGTGAAGTCCGGCGCGCGCTGGCCGATCTCCAGTCCGACCGGCACAGCGGCAGCCTCGGCGCTTGGCTCGGACAGGTCCGGCGCGGCGACCCCGGCGCTGTCCGCTGCGTCCGGGCCGGGGGACAGCCCGGCCTCGCCCGGCCCGGCGCCCCCGTCGAGCGAGGGCACCCCCAGCGTGTCGGACGTCCCGGCGCCGAGCGCATCATAGGTGACGCCCTTGGCCGAGGTCACGTAGAAGTCGTCCTTCAGCCCGTCCCGAATGCACCCGAAGACGTTGCCGGGCCGGACCCGGCCATCGACCACGGCGATCGCGCAGCTTTCCAGGTTGACCGACACCTCCGCGAACGAGCCGCTGGTGCTGCCCACGGTCGAGAGGCGCTGAAGTTGCCCGGTGAAGACGGCGATCCCGATGGCGACGAGGAACGCGCCGCTGACGACCTCGATCGTGCGCATGTTGCGCTGCAAGCGGCGGAACAGGCCCTGCGCCTGGTTCAGCGCGAGCGCGGTCAGCAGGAACGGGATGCCGAGGCCGAGGGAATACGCCGTGAGCAGCGTCCCGGCCCGTGGCAGCGAGCCGCCGGTTGAGGCCAACGTCAGCACCGCGCCGTAGATCGGGCCGATGCAGGGCGTCCAGCCAGCGGAGAAAA
>CAZGLU010000459.1:0-3571 GCA_964526095.1 uncultured Anaerolineaceae bacterium
TCATGATACCTCTGATCGCTGAACCCGCCGGTCAGCCCGCGCGTGGTGAACGTGGCGCGGGAGCATACCGCGTGCGGGATGTGTTAACGGTAACACACTCGCAAGTTAGCATAGTTCCGATTCGCTGTCAAGAGCCGCCGGGCGAGTGGGGAAACGGCAGCGGCACACATGCGGGCAGGCCCATTGCCCGAAAGCGAGAACAAGGGATATACTTAATCATGTTAATAATTACTTCGCCCATTGTGGCCGTCGCCTTACCATCATCGTGACATCATGACAGCAACGCTGCTCACCGCCGATCGCCAGCCCGGCCCTTCCTCTGAGCGCGACCTCCGTGTAGATCGCCTGAACGACGAAGCCTGGACGCTACTGCATAAGGAGCCGGAGCGCAGCCGGTCCCTGGCGGACGAGGCCTACGCCCTGGCGACCGAAACAGAGCCGATCTATACGCTTGGGGCGGCGGACAGCCTGCTGGTGCAATCGATCCTCGAATGGGACCGCTCCGAGTACAAGCCCGCGTTGACTCACGCGCTTAAGGCACTGGCGTGGTTTGAGGCGGGTGAAGCGCGGTGCAAGCAAGCCTACACGCTCAACCACATCGCCGGGATCCATTATTTCCTGGGCAATGCGTCCAGCGCGCTGGAAGCGGGCGCGGTGGCGCTGCAACTGGTGGAGGACTGCGGCAACACGGAACTGCTGGCCAGCATCCTCAACGACACGAGTTACATGATGTTGCACCTCGGCAGCCCGCAAAACGCGCTGGAACAGCTTCAGCGTAGCCTGGAGATGCACCGGGAACTCGGCGCGCTGCATGGCGAGGCGCAGGCGCTGGACAGCATCGGGAAGGCGTACCTGCTGCTGGGCGACACACAGAAAGCCCTGGAATACGCCCAACAAAGCCTCGAACTCGACCAGCGGATCGGGTACCACCGTGCCGAGGCGGAGGTGCTGGGCAACATCGGCAAGATCCACATCGCCGCCGGGGACCTGGACCAGGCGCAGGACTATTTCGAACGCTCGCTGGCGCTCTCCCGCGCGCGTGGCTACCGTCAGTTCGAGGCGGAGGCGCTGCTGGATATCGGGCGCGTGGCCCTGCGGCGCGGGGCAGCGGAACAGGCGTTGGCCGTGCTGCGTGACGCGGTAGCGGTGGCGCAGGAGATCGAGGCGACGCCGCTGGAAGCCGAGATCCATGTGGCGCTTTCGGATGCGTACGAGCAGGTGGGCGACCTGGCGCAGTGCCTCGCCCACTATAAGCGGTATCACAACCTGCGGGAAGCCGCCGTCAATGAGCTGGCTGACCTGCGCATCTCAAGCCTGCAAGCGACGCATGAGGCGGACACGGCCCGGCAGCAGGCCGAGATCTACCGGCTGAAGAACGTGGCGTTGCAGCAGGAGATCGAGGAGCGCGAACAGTTGATCGCGGAGCTGGATGCCTTCGCGCGCACCGTCGCGCACGACCTGAAGAACCCGCTGTGGGTGATCACGGGGCTGGGCGAGCTGATCCAGGAGTTCCTGGTGTCGACCGGGAACGAGGAGATGATCATGCTGGGCCAGAACCAGCAGCGTATGGCGCAGAAGATGAGCAGCATCATCGATGAACTGCTGCTGCTGGCCCAGGTGCGCCGGGAGGACGTGGCGCTGGAACGGCTGGACATGGGCGCGATCGTGGACGAGGTCCTGGCCCGGCTTCACCAGCAACTCACCGAGGCGGGCGCGGAACTGCACATCCCCGACACATGGCCGACCGTGTTGGGTTACGCACAGTGGGTTGAGGAACTGTGGGCCAACTACCTGAGCAACGCGATCAAGTATGGGGGGCAGCCGCCGCGCATCGAACTGGGGGCGCGTCAGGAAGGGGACGCCGTGCGGTTCTGGGTGCGGGATAACGGCCCCGGCATCCCGGAGGACGAGCAGGGCAATCTGTTCACCGAGTTTGCCCGGCTGACGTCACTGAGCAACGACCAGCAGGGCCACGGGCTGGGCCTGTCGATCGTGCGGCGCATCGCGGAGAAGCTCGGCGGGAGCGTCGGCTTTGAGAACGCGCCGGGCGGGGGGGGCATCTTCAGCTTCACGCTGCCAGCGGCGGAGGCGGTGCAGGGGCAGGAGGACGCTGCCCCTTAATCAAAGACCTCACCCCCGGCCCCTCTCCAATCAAGTTGGAGGGGGAGAAAAAGCGTGTTGCAAGACGCCTGACCTTATTCATGTAACTTCATGTAACCGGGTTGAAAAGCATAAAACCCCTACGAGGCGCGCCTGGCATCGGGGGCGCGGTGCTCGTGGTACCAGTCACAGTGGTCCCGCAGCGGACAGCGCTCGCAGCGGGGATTGCCCCAGATGCAGATCTGCTGGCCGTGCTTGAGCATCCCGACGTGGAAATTGAAGTAGACGAGTGGTTCCGGCGGCAGGAGCTTCGGCAGGATCGCGTGCGCCGCCGAGGCGCTGGTCTTGGGGCGAAGCAGGCCGAGGCGCAGGCTGACGCGGTGGACGTGCGTATCGACCGGCAGGACCGGCTTGCCGAAACAGAACAGCAGCACGAGGGAAGCGGTCTTGATGCCGACGCCGGGCAGGGCCATCAGCCACGCGAGGCCCTCGTCGGGCGGCAGGTCGGCCAGGAAGTCGATGGACGGCTCGCCGCGCTGTTCGATGATGATCGCGAGCACCTCCTGAATGCGAGGCGCTTTGGTTTCCGGGTAGTTGGCGGGCGCGATCGCCTCCGTGAGGTCGTCCAGCGGGGCGTCGCGGATCGCCTCCCAGGAGCCGAAGCGGTCCCACATGCGCTGAAAGGCAAGCGCCTCGTTCTGTTGGGTGGTGCGGTGCGAGAGCATGGTGGAGATCAACTCGTGCATCGGCTCGCGGCGCGGCACGAGGGGACGCTCACCGTAGGTTTGCAGCAGCAGTTGGTAGATGGTCCACGTTTTGGCGCGGAGCCGGTCGTCCGATGTGGCGGGCTTTGGGGTCACAGAGGGCACCTGTCCTTCAATCGATCGAAAGGGTTAACAGGGATTGTAGCACGGTGGCTCAGGAGCCGGATCGTGAGGGAGAAAAACCCGGTAATTGTGCCGCGGACCACCATTGACAAACCCATTTCCGTCCGCTACAATCCCGGCGGTCTTGAGGGGTGAGACACTCACCCTTGAGGCTGCGTCAGGCACATGGTAAAATGACCGCCAACGTGCCGACGTAGCTCAATCGGCAGAGCAACCGCCTTGTAAGCGGTAGGTTATGGGTTCAATTCCCATCGTCGGCTCTCGCCCGACAAGGCTCCTTACCAGTACACGGGTCGGTGTCCCGAGCGGCAAAGGGGGCGGACTGTAAATCCGCTGGCGGATGCCTTCGCAGGTTCGAGTCCTGCCCGGCCCACAGCAATCCAATAGCTCGTTGATCGTGCCTACGTAGCTCAGCCGGTAGAGCACTCCCTTGGTAAGGGAGAGGTCATGGGTTCAAGTCCCATCGTAGGCTCAGATGATCTATAGGCACTTATCCCGTCGAGATCTACCTTTGGAGGAACCAACACAGCATGGCGAAGGGGAAGTTTGAGCGAACGAAGCCGCATGTGAATGTGGGGACGATC